>JAYKIP010000021.1:0-4037 GCA_035286205.1 Merismopediaceae cyanobacterium | reverse complement strand
TCCCGGCGACACATCCCGATATATTCGTCATCCTTGAGGGTTTGACCAATATTCACCTCAATATTCGAGGGCGAGATCATCTTCATTTTGCGTACCCGACGATCAATAATCTCCGGGGGAAGATCGAACTCACTGACCATACACAGGGGAATCGCGCCTCCGCAGGGTTTGGCGTTGTCTAACTTGCGCTCAAACAGGTAGGTTTCAATTCCCGCTTTTACTAAAATTTCGGCTGCGGAAGAACCAGCGGGGCCTCCTCCAACAACTGCTACCCGTAGTACCAAAGCGTTTCTCCTAAATTTTTGTCAAAAAGTGAGTGAGTACGGATCGCATGGTATCACAGCTTTTTCGGCTAAAGAAAGGCGATCGCCCCTCATTTCGTAACATTCGCCTTAGAGCTTAATAATTGCTTACAAAAATTTACAAACCGATACAGAAAGATAGATTTTTTTCGGGTTTGAGGATTCACAAAAGACAATCTTGGTCATCGGGGAAATCCGGTCATTGACAGAGACGTAAGGGGCAAGGTCAACGGGATTCCCCATCGGCTAAGAAATTATACCTAGCTTTCAGCTTAACTTCTAGGGACTTGTGAGCCATTTTTAAGCAATGGGATAGAGAATATTCTGGGCCGCAACCACATTGACCAAGAGACGTTGAATGTCCCGAATTAATTCTTGACGCGAGAGTTCGATATTGTGTTTATAGTTTTTCGGGTAGGGATAAAAGACAAAACTATCTAATCCTTCAAAGACGACACTTTCAAATAAAAGCTGTAATACGGGAACCTGAACAACTAGCGAGTCAGAGGGATCAAAGTCCGGATGATTCTTGGCATCTTGTTCCGTGCTAAAGGCATAGAGAACCGTTTTTTCGATAGCAGGGTTCGCGATACTTTGAAGACGAAAGATGATCCATTGCCCGGAGGCCGAGGATTCCCAAACAAAAAAATGACTCCGCTTTAAGCGTTTCGCGTGACGAACGAATAGGGGGATAATCTCTTTTTCAAACACGCCGGGGGGCAATTTCATCGGGAAACTAAATTCTTGGAGGGCCTCAATTTGGGGTTTTAAGTTCATAGAAAACTGGTATAGGTTTTTTTTAAGTCTTTTTGAGATTATCGGCGATCGCCGTCAAAATCCGATTGGTAATATCCGGAAATTGCACTAATTCCCGAATTAAACGGGTTTTATCTTCCTCCGTCAAGACCATGATCATGGCCATTAATTGTTGAACTTTATCAAGGGAGGGCAAGGTATCTTTAGAGCGGTCTTTGGGGGGGGTAAAATTTTGTTGATAGGCTATCTCTAGGGCCGAGATCGTATCCTTGGCATTGGGAAAGCTAGGAGGATGACGCTCACTTAAGTCTAGGTCTTCAGAGGCCGTACTAAAGGGATCTTGATACTCGGCAAAAATATTGAGATTATCCGGGGGCAAGGATAGCAAATCTAAATCCCCCAGATTTTGTTCGAGGGGTAATAGGGCAGGAATCGGCTCAACGGGCTGGGTCATGGGTATCGCCAGGGAGGGGAGAGGCGGCAGATCCTTCTCCTCAAGGTTGGCGTTAGCGCCGAAGGTCATTAGTTGGTCTTCCCAGGGGAGCTTATCGAGATCTGGGGTCTCCAGGGGTTGATAGTCGAGTTGGGCTTTCCGGATGGCCATTTCCACCGGCATTCCCCGCAAATACCAGCAATACATTTGACAGAGTTCACTGGCATCTCCCCGCCATTGGAGGGCGATCGCATCCTGAACAGCGAGGGGAATCAGGGGTCGTAATTCCGCTAAAGATTTGGCAGAAAATTCGTCCGCCACTTGGCCTAGGGCCCGGAGATCCGCGTCGGTCACTTGATTGCCTAGGCGGAGTAACCGGGCGATCGGTTCGGAGGAGGGACGATGACTGCGGGTACTGGTGGTGGCACTACGTTCATGGCCGAGGGCTTCTTCTAAACAGCGTTGAACTGCTTTATGGGTGGAACGATTCTGTTCTTCGGAAATCCACTCGACGGCGGCCCGGTCAAATTGACGCATTAACCGCAGAGCTTCCCGGTATAATCCCCGCTCTTTTTCGTTACTCACCCCCATGAGACCATGGATTTGATTAAAAATCGTTTCGCTGTCCCCTTTAATATCTATCCCCTGTAAACCGATCTGTTGAGCCTTGCGAAGGCCAATTAATAGACCCTGATATTCCGCCTCTTCCTTCGTGGCAAAGGACAGTAATTGACTCACCGTAAACCGCTTGCCGTTGGGGAGTAGAAGAATCGCCGCCGCGGCTCCCTGACCATTCCGAGATTCTCCCGCAAATAGCATAATGGGGATAGCGTTGCCTCGAATCGTCTGGCTAGTGGGGTTCGGCATCGTCAAGCAAATTTACAGAATGATAGTAGGGAGTAAGGTCAGCATTTTATGGAGCGCATTCTTGAACCGGAAGTGATGGATACGGAGGCGGAAGCGATCGCCTATGACAGCATTGATTTAACAGAAGTCAACACGGTCTTTGCCCAACATACGGTCAGCCTTGGCCCCCCAGCCGCTTGTGTCCTTGATGCAGGCACCGGCACGGCCCGTATTCCTATTTTAATCGCTCAGTTGCGTCCTGCATGGCAGATTGTTGCGATTGATTTGGCCCAGTCCATGTTGGCGATCGCCGAAAAAAATATTTTAGCCGCCCAAGTCAGTCACCAAATCCGTCTGGAATTTGTAGATGCCAAATGTTTACCCTACGCTGACCATTCCTTTGACGGGATCATCTCCAATAGTTTGTTGCACCATTTACCCAACCCCCGTCCCTTTTTCCAGGAAATTCGGCGGATCTTGAAACCCCAGGGTTTTCTTTACTTACAGGATTTACTCCGGCCCGATAACCCAGAAAAATTAGCCCAACAAGTCGCGGAAGTCACCCCAAACTGGGACAGCGATCAAATCCAACTGTTCCAAGACTCCCTACAGGCCGCCTTTACCCTAACGGAAATTAAAGACCTCAGCACTCTATTGGGCTTGAGCGACCTCAAAATTTATCAATCCTCCGACCGTCATTGGACACTAGAGCGGCCTTACCAGGAAGCCGACCGGGAAGATTAACGATTCAGGAACGGGAGTCAGGGAAAAAGACCCAAGCCCTCTCCCCAACCCCTTACCTCGAAGAGGCGATCGCCCCAGGGTTACTCATCGTAACCATCATCATCATCGTCCTCGTAGTCCGACCCATAGACCTCGGCTAACTCATCTTCATCTTCATCCCGACGGAAACGGTTGCCAGTATAGGCGCGGGCGATATTATCATCCAGCACCATGGGCCCTTCCCCAGCCAAATCCTCCACTAAAATGCGCGATTTCCGCTTCGTTTTGGGTTCCGGTAAGGGTTCCGGTACGGCATAGCCATGGTCTTCGCCACTCCCGGAGCTAGGGGTCAGCAAGTCCTCCTGGGAATGGAAACCGGTCCCTGCCGGGATCAGACGACCAATAATTACGTTTTCCTTCAAACCGCGTAACCAATCGGATTTGCCTTCGATCGCCGCTTCGGTTAAGACACGGGTTGTTTCCTGGAAGGAAGCCGCACTGATAAAGCTATCGGTATTGAGGGAAGCCTTGGTGATCCCTAACAGTACCGGGGTATAACGAGCCGGAGCCGCCCCGGTAATGGACATCGCATCATTGGTTTGTTCCACTTGACGCAGTTCCAATAATTCCCCCGGTAACATGGTCGTGTCACCTCCGTCATCAATCCGCACTTTAGAAGTCATCTGGCGGACAATCACTTCAATGTGTTTATCGGCAATGTCAATCCCCTGGGACTGATACACCGTTTGCACCTGATTCACCAGGAACTTTTGAGTTGCCTGTAACCCGCGCAAAGCCGCTTCATAACAGCCCAGGTTCTCCACATAGAAATTAAAGAAGACCTCTAAAATTTCATGGGGATTGGCAGGGCCATCGGTGAGGGGATCGCCCACATTAACCCGTTGTTCATCGGCCACCATGGCATTCTGTCCAGGGAGTAACGGATAGTCACTGATCGTACCGTCATCCTCAATGAC
>JAYKIP010000020.1:0-12255 GCA_035286205.1 Merismopediaceae cyanobacterium | reverse complement strand
CTTTTGAGTTGTTCAATAATCGCCATTAATTCTCGTTCAAATGTGACTTGAGCGCGATTCGTTTTTCCGCCAACGTATAGGAGAGAAGTCCCTTCTTCGGGGATCAATGCCCAAATTTGAGAATGGGAAAAATAACTCATAATGACCCCCACCATCAATAACGCAAAGCCCAAATACACTAAAGGAATACCGGGATCGGCCTTAATTTGTAAACCAGTACTGCCGACCAATTCCAGAATTTTTAAGGTCACGCCATTAATCTCTAAACTCATCCCCGGACGCACCGCATTCGTTAAATTTCCCTGTTGATCGTAGAGAATCATCGTGCCCTGTAAATCTTTGGTAATTAATGCCACACCTTCACTAAGATCGGGTTTGGTGGGAATCCAGGTTCCCCAGAGTTTGCCCCCCTTTTCATTTTGGAGAGGAGCCATCGGCAGTTGAAAAATGGGACTATTATTGATCTGAACTTTAACACCGGCAATATCCCAATTGGTTTGGTAAAAGGTCACGCCGCGATACCGTAGGGGTTCATTCACAAAAATGGTTTTACGTTTTAATTCTTCTCCGGCTAAATTAACCACCGATAAATCTGAATAAAATTGGTCAATTACGCCATCCGGTGTATAGTCAATCCAAAAACGATTGACTTTAATGCCCCAATCCTTCGGGATTTGATTTTTGGCTAAAGGGCCGGCTTCAATAATATTTTTAACTTGGAAGGTTTCACCACTGGGAACCATCTCCTGGGCGAGAAAACCGGTAAAAATTCCCAAAATGGAACCGGCTAAAATGATTAACATGGCCGCATGAACGATAATGGGGCCGATTTTACCGACTAATCCCTTCCGGGCGTAGAGACTTTGATTTTCTTGAAAAATTTTATAACCTTTTTGCGTTAATAAAGTGATTAAATTCTCTAAATTATCCTGTTCTAAACTAATGCTAAAAGCCAGTTTTTGAAATTGTCGCGGCTGTTGATAGTATTGCCAGTTCTTGGCGGCTTTTAAGGCGGGGAATTGACGGTTAAAGGTACAGGCGGTTAAACTACTGCCAAATAGAATTAGCAGGGATAAGAACCACCAGGTGCTATAAACGTGATTAAGTCCTAAACCGAGGATCACTTGCCAACTTAAAAAGCCAAATAAGGCCGGGTCTTCGGGATAATTCACCCGATAAAAATTGACACTCTCTCCCTGTTCAATAACAGTACCACTGATACTAAATAGGGCAATTAATAACAGTAGAATAATAGCTAGACGTAAATCGGCGATCGCCTTAATCAATGACCGCCAAAATTGTGTGACAGGCAATAGAGAGGAATTAGAATTTGTCTCGGAGAGAGCCATAAATAATTGATAATTGATAATTAATAATTAATAGTGGATAAATTTGACTACTTTCTCAATTTTCGTTATTGGCAGAGGACAGTAACCTCTTGGCATAATCCAGAGCTTCCGGCAATGAATGAATTTTACCCTCAATCCGGGCCACTTGAATTTCCGTTAATAACTTACCAATTAAAGGGCTGGGTTTTAACTGTAAATGTTCAATCAATTCTTTGCCGTTTAACAAGGGCTGGGGATGGGCAACCGGATCATTATCCTTCAAATAGCGGTGGAGCAGTTCAAACACGATGGCTTGTTCCGGACTTTTCACTAAGGCGAATAAACTAAATATCGGCAGAAATTTCCCAATCTCCTGAAAAAAGAAGTATTGTTGCCGTAGATTTTGGCTAAAATCCCTCTGGGTCAGATAGGGATAACAGCGAAGAATCGTTCCCACCGCTCGCACTTCTTGACGAGAATATTTCAAGGTTTCCAGTTCCTTTTCGGCGATTTCTGGCTCCTGGGTCACTAAACAGGCTAATTTGGCTTTAATCGTTCCTTTTTTTCCTAATAATTGCAGAAATTTAAGGCGATCGCCCAGGGTTAACTGGCCCTTAATATTGGCTAACGCTAAATCAATCTGACACAACCGATGGAAGGTGCCTAAATGAGCCTGGGGAAACCAGGGGGTAATTAACCCGTCCTGCCAAGCCGCGAGTAACCAGGAATTGCCCCTAGGACTAGCCAGAAGGTAGCTTAATTCCGATTGCACCCGTTCCGCCGCGACGGTTTTAATCAAACGCGCCAGGTCTTGCAGGGTGGCTCGTGTGGTCGGTTCAATGGTGAATTGCAGTTGGGCCGCTTGACGGTAGGCTCTCAGTAACCGGAGGGGATCGTCAGCTAAATTGGCGGCCGAGATCATTGTTAAAACCCCCCGGTGAATATCCTCCACACCCTGGAGGGGATCAACCAATTGGTCTTGATGCAGGTTATAGGCGATCGCATTGATCGTAAAATCCCGTCGTCGTAAATCCTGTTCTAGGGTTTGCCCTTCCTGTAACGCGAAATCCACCGTTCCCTGGGGAAACACCACCCGCGCAATTTCCCGCGTCTTATCTAAGACCACAAACCCCGCCCCATAATATTCGGCGATCGCCCTAGCTGTTGTGATCGCGTGATCCGGCACCACAAAATCCCAATCCAGATAATCCCGTCGCCGTCCTAACACCTGATCGCGCACCGCTCCCCCCACCAAATAGGCCTGACGAGGCAACCAGGCTAAATCAAAGGGTAATTGTTGACGGAGATGAGGCAAAGCAATCAACGGAGCAAGCATTCCTAAAATGAGTAATTACAATAAAATCAAAGCCTGAAACCAGAGCCTTCCAGTTTACGCTAAAGTCAAACTAAAGTCTTCCCGCGAGGATATTGTGCCATGTGTATCTGCGTGAATTGCCATTACGTCAATCGTTGCATCACCTACCACGCTGTTGAACACCAACACCAGCAACCTCATTTAACCGATGCCCCTGATTTCGATCCCGTCGAACCCACAATTAACGTCAATATTCGCTCGCAACAGGACTATATTGAAATGGAATGGGACGTAGTGGGCTGTCAAAGTTTCCAAGAAGAACTGGGTAAATGGGCCAAACTGCGCCCAGGAGAAGCGATTCCTACCTAAAAGGACTGATTCTGAGCTATCCTAAACAGAGGGCGACAACAAAGTAACAAACCACGAAAAGGCCTGGAGAAAGCCTTTTAAAAGCTGTTAAAACGTATTGTGATAAAGATTCATAAACGCTTGATAGGCGGCCGTATCGCCACTCCGACGGAGAAACCGCAGACGATTCTCTACCATCAACTTAGCTTCCGCCCGCGTAATGGGTTCAAAGCGAGTTTTGTCAGCGATCGTCGCCACCAAAAAAAATAACCTCTGGGCGTAGAGCGTTGTAAAAATCTCCTGATTCACGTCTAATAGGCATACACGATAAAGCAATCCAAAGGTTGGATGGTTAATATAGGTTTCGTTGCTCATTACGTTTGTGACCGACAACCTGATACGCCAAAAACTATTAAACACTTTCCCGACGGAGTGTCTGACAGGTTAGCCTATCTTAACCTGAAAGGGTGAGTCTTAGGTTACTTTTGGCCTTGACCTCCCCTCCCCCCAAGGTCTCATTCCCCCGAATCGAGAGCAACTCGTGAGATCTCTTCCACCGTATTCAACCAAAATATCCTTGTCCGTGCTATACATGCTATAACATTGCCTCTACCGTCCGAACTGACTATATTCATTTCTGTTTAACCGCCTTTAATTACCATCATGCCTGACCGCTACCCGAATTACCCCGGTATCTCCGGCAATCAAACCCCTTTACTCTCGAATCCTCTGCTACAGGCTCCACAGACCGCCAATTTTATCGAGGAAGACGAAGAGGAAATTGACCTTCGACAACTGGGACAACTGATCCGGCGGCGGGCATTACCCATGTTAGTGGTGGGGTTAGCCGTGAGTGGTCTGGTCGGCTGGCGATTATTTCAACAACCCCCCGTGTATAAAGAATCTTTTCAATTATTGGTTCAACCCCCTAATACGGATGCCTTATCCAATCCTATGCTCGGCCAATTAAGTAATCTTAGTCAGTTAGCAGGGGGATTTAACCGGGATATTTCCTACTACGAAACCCAGATTCAGATTTTGACAAGTAATAAACTTCTACAACCCATTGTGGATAAACTTAAGCAACAAAAGGCGTTCTTTAAAGATGAAGAAGATCGGCAAGGCTTTAATGTAGATGATTTTCTCAAAAGATTACAAGTAACTCAGGGAAAAGATACTCAAATCCTAGAGGTCAGTTACAAGAGCCAATTCCCTGAAGAGGTTAAGTTGGTTCTAGACCAACTAGCGGCAACTTATTTAAAATATACCGTAGAAGATCAAAACCGTCAGTCAGAACAGAAAATCTTTTTCCTCGATAAGCAAATCAATTTGGTCAAGCAACGTATTCTTATTTTACAAAAGCAACTGGAACAATTTCGCCTCAAAAACAGTTTTATTGATCCTGAAAATCAGGGAGAGGTGATTGCCGATGGTCTCAAAGACTTGAATAAAGCCAAACAGGCGAATGATGCCCAATTACGAGATGCGGTAGCCCTCTATACGAATTTACGTCAACAGTTGGGTATTAGTGAATCCCAGGCGATCGCCCTGAATGCCTTGACCGAATCGCCGCGTTATATGAGTCTGCTTGGTAAATTACGAGAAGTAGATGCCAAGTTGGCTAGTGAATCCACCCGCTATACTGACGATAGCCCAATTATTCAACAACTCAAAGCTGAGCGCGAAAATCTCCTGCCCTTAATGCGCCAGGAAGCGAAAGTCGCTCTGAATGGTTTGCCCGCTAACGTGGAACAAGTGATGGACGGCTTTGTTTCCCCCAATACTATTCGTCAGACCTTAATTCAACAATTATTAGCGGCGGCCAATCAAGTTAAACAGGCCCAGGCCCGCCAACAATCCCTCATCCTCTCAGAACAGCAAACCCAACAACAAATCCAAGCCTTTGCTCGGAGTGCGGGAAGCTATGCGGAACTGGCTAAACAATTGGAATTTGAGAATCAAAGTTTAGCCTCTCTCCTGACCGCTCGCCAAGTTCTACAAATTGAAGCGGCTAAAAGTTTTAGTCCCTGGCGATTGGTCTCAACCATTAAGACTCCGGAAAAACCTGAGAGTCAACTACTGCGTAATGTGTTATTGGCAATTCTAGCGGGAGCCGTGGCCGGGGGAGCGGCCGGTTTACTCCTAGAAAATTTAGACCGGACGGTTCATTCCCCCGACGAATTAGCAGAGAAAACAGGTCTGACCATTTTGGGAACGATTCCGTTGTTGCCCGAATTGAGCCAAGTCAAAAAGTTTCAGAAACAACAAAAAAGTCTGGCGGAACTTTGGAGAAAACGACCGGAGGGGTGGATGTCTTTTCTTGAATCTTATTCCTTCCTTTATACGAATTTATTTTTTGCGGGGGAAAAGCGGACTTTACGTTCGATGGTGGTGAGTTCTGCAACGCCTGGAGAAGGCAAATCTACTGTTTCATTTTTCTTGGCCCAGGCCGCCGCAGAGTTAGGGCGCAAAGTCCTTTTGGTAGATGGCGATCGCTATTTTCCGCAATTTGAGTATTGGCAAGCCTTAGCAACTCTAAGCCAGCAACAGCGAAAAAGGAACCCAGCCGCTACCTACCCCTTATCGGAAAACGCTAACTTTCCCGAAAGCCTCAAAGCAGAAGGCATCGAAGGTTATTCTATGGGCCCAAATTTGTACATTGTGAAATACCAGGATATGAATCCTAGCCAAATGCTTGGTGCAAATGATTTGTTTGAGGTGATGAGTGACTGGAAAAATGACTTTGAGTTGATTATTATTGATGCCCCTCCCGTTTTAGGTCTATCGGATACCAAGTTAATTACTAATCAGGCAGATGGATTACTCTTTGTGGCTCGGATGGGCAAAGCCAATCAGGATTTAGTCAAGGAAACTCTGTTAGAGTTAAAAATTTCTGGGTTAAAAGTGATTGGGGCCGTTGCCAATGCTTCCTCTAATCTCAATCGCCGCAATTACTATTACTACAATTACTATTACCAAAAGGCCCAAAAAACGATGCGTAGCCAGCAAGATTCTTTAGTTCCATAGTAATTTCCCCCTGTCATCTGCTACACGGAACCGCCAACAAGAGTAGAGTATACTCGGTTCGACAATGGCTTGTGCCGGCGATCATACCGCGAGTTGTGGCAAGCTTCTATTTTACAAACGCCAAAAATCCCTTAAGATAATTAACAAATCTTAATATCTCATTAATCAACAGGCTTTAGTGAATAGCTTTTTTATTCCACTCCTCGCAGCTTTAGTCGTACCATTGCCTCGTCCTGGGTTAGGGAACTGGCTGTTTTTTCTACCTCCGCAAGCCCAAAACCTGGCACGCTGGTTGACCCCCTCCCTCGGTAAGGTATTTTGGCTGTCGGGCTTTTTAGTGTGTTTTCCGGTATTTCTTCAAGCTCCTCTGGTGCGGTCTTGGCCGGTCTTGGCCTTGCTGTTCACGGGGGGCTGGATTATCCTGGCTTTAGGGCTAATGAAACGACCGTTAACCGCTGTCTGGGGCGATCTCCTGGTGGGATTTAGCTGGAGTTGGTTTACTGGGGCAATCTATTGGGGATGGTTTCGGGGTGACCCGTTTGTTCATCTGCCCATTGAAGCCCTAGGGTTACCCATGGCCCTCTGGGGACTCCGCCAACGGTGGGGAGTCGTCGGACATCTCTTCTATCTTGGTTCCTTACTTGGCACTGCTCTGACCGATGGCTATTTTTACTTGACCGGGTTAATGACTTTCTGGAAACAGGTGATGGTCGTGGAACCGGCCTTGGTGGCTCCTATTTTTCATCAGGCGATCGCCCAAATTCAAAATCCCTGGGGTTTCGGTTGGGCCGTAGCACTCATCAGCTTACTGTTAGGATTAGGAGCCTGGGCATTATCTAAAAAAGCCTTGGGTTGGCAGGCCTTTGGAGGAGCCATCTTAAGTACAATCCTAGTGGATAGTCTTTTTGGGCTGGTTGCCCTTTTTGCTTAATGAATCCGCCTCTCTCTCCTAACACTATTGAATCCTCCTATCTGATTTTACGAACTCTCCAGGACTCACAAACGATTGCCTTGAGAGACAAAACCTGTTGGACAATCGGACGCAGTAAGGATAATGATATTACTATCTTAGATGACACCATATCCCGTAACCACGCCATCCTCCAAACGACAGATAATGGGGAATTTTTATTAATTGATTTGGGAAGTAGTAACGGAACTTTTGTGAATGGCCGTCGTGTGAGTGTCCCCATTCAACTGCACCACGAAGACCAAATTACCTTTGGCCAAACCCAATTAGAATTTCATTCCGCCGAAAGAGCCTCTGCGCCAGGCCCCCCCCCCAATCTTTCTAAGGATACTCAAACCAGTGTGTTACACGAACGGCGATTAATGTCGGTGATGGTAGCGGATATGCGGAATTTTACCGGGCTATCGCGTCAGATGGATGAGCAGGTGCTTTCGGTTTTAATTGGTAACTGGTTTCGACAAGCGGGGCATATTCTCCGTCAGGCGGATAGTTGGGTAGATAAGTATATCGGCGATGCGATTATGGGCATTTGGTTTCACCCGGAGGATCGCGTCAATTCCACTGAAGTCCTCAAGATTTTGACAGCGATTAAAGCGTTAAATTCAATGACCAAAAAGATGAATAAACAATATTCTTTGCCGTTTCCCTTAAAAATTGGGGTTGGGTTAAACACGGGGTTTGCCATGGTGGGGAATACGGGCAGTGGGGATCATCCTGACTATACAGCGATTGGAGATACGGTGAATGCGGCGTTTCGACTAGAATCAGCGACCAAAAACCTCGGTTGTGATTTAGCCCTAGGGGATAAGTCCTACAGTTATCTCCATCAATTTCATCAGGTTACCCAATATTTTCGGGAACAATCTGTTGAGCTTAAGGGGTATGAGGAACCGATGTTAGTCTATAGCATTACCTTTCCTCAGTTAACGGAATTTGTGCGTTTAAATCAGTCTTTTAAAACCCAATCCTAACGGTTCTTCATAGATCGGTGGTGGATAGGGCTTGATCAATTTGTGGATAGAGATAGGCTAAATCGCGGGTATTGTTCAACACTCGGTCTGCCTGGGGGATTTTTTGGGTTAAGGGCCATTGGTTCTGAATGCGTTGCTGGGCTTGGGCTGGGGTTAAACGATTACGGCTTTGGAGACGTTGGATTTGTTGTTCGGGATGGGCATAAACAACCCAAATTTCATTAACGAGATAAGTCAAATTCGCTTCAAAAAGGAGCGGAATCGAGAGAACAACGATGGGGCAGGCGGTTAAGGTTTGAAGTTGAGTCTGTAAACGTTGAACGACCCAGGGATGAATTTGGGCTTCTAACCAGTGTTTTTCTGTGGCATCCGCAAAAATGATTTCTCCTAATTTCAGACGATTGAGTTCGCCGGTGGGATGTAAAATCTCTGGGCCATACCGGTCTTGAATGGATTTTAAAAGGGGTGATCCGAGGTTAACCGCTTCCTTGGCATACTCATCCGCATCTAAAACCGGAATTTGATAGATTTTGGCTAGATAATCGGAAACCGTACTTTTGCCGGTGGCGATTCCCCCGGTTAAACCGATTAAACGTCTGGTGGGTTCAAGCATAGATGGGTGAGGGGGCTGGCCGGGCAAGCCTGGGGGGAGAAATGCTTTTAAATCTCAATTTCAATATTGAGGGCCGGGTTATTTTCCCAGCGATCGGCCACATGGGCATAGATGGCCGTAGTACGCGGATCGGCATGGCCTAACAGGTCTTGCACCTGTCGTAATTCGGCTCCGGATCTAAGGGCGAGGGTTCCGGCGGTGTGGCGTAGGCTGTGGGCAGAAATCACTCGACCGGGCGTATATTTTAATTCGGTTTCCGTGAGATAACTATCTACAATCAGACGAATCCCACGACGCGATAACCGTTTCCCGCCAGCACGATTGCCGATCGCAATAAAGAGAGGACTGCGTTGGTGTAAGCGTTCCCCCTGGGCTTTGCGTACTTCCAGATAGGTTAATAATAAATCCGCTAGTTCGGGAGTCAGAGGCACTAAACGAATACTGCGTTTTCCCTCAACCCGTAGCCCATAGTTGGAGCCTTGTTTGACCAGATCCGCCAGATTAGCGCGATGTAATTCCACTGTACGAGGCCCTTCCAAAGCCATAATGGCTAATAAACTTTTATCCCGTAGGGCTTTTAGACTCGGTTCCTGGGGAATCGCCGCTAACAGGGTTTCAACCTCTTCCTTTTCCAGAAAGTTAATACGAGAGGTGGTATCCCGTTTGTCTTTCGGGGGTTTAACTCCCTGAGCCGGATTGATTTTGAGTAATCCTCTTTCTACGGCCGCTTGATAAAACCGTCTGACCACCGAGAGTTTGAGGGCGATCGTTGCGGGTTTTAACTGCTGGTTTTCGATTAACCAACGCCGGTAACGTTTAATATCCCCCTGGGTCATCAGGGCCGGGTGTAACTGATGGCGCTCGCACCAGGCTAAAAATTGTTGGAGTTGACGACGATAGGTAATCAAGGTATCATCCGCCGCATCCCCGGCACTGACATCAATGGCGAGAAAATCCGCAAAAACATCGAGTAAATCCTCTTGACTCACCAGAGAGGGCGCGAAAACCAGCGCGTTAGACATAGGGTTTGGCTAACAGATTGACCAAGGCTATTGTAGGGGGTCAAACCGTCAGTTGGCGCATTAATTGGCGAACCTTTTCTAAATCCTTATCTTTCGGAGCCTTTTCCACTCCACTGGCCAGATCAATCCCATCGGGACGCAAAATCCCCAGGGCCTGACGGACATTATCGGGGGTTAAGCCGCCAGCTAAGAACCAAGGAATAGGGGGAGTGAAGATTTGTAGCATTTTCCAGGGAAGGGTTTGTCCTGTACCCCCTAATTGGTGGGGATGGTAGGCATCCAGCAGTAAGGTATCAACAAAATCATAATACGCCTCAGCCTGTTGTAGGGTTGTGGGACTCGCCACCCGTAACGCCTTAATCACTTCTTGGGTGGGAAAAGACTGCTTGACTTGCTGACAAAATGCGGGGGATTCCTGGCCATGGAGTTGAATCCCGGTTAAATCAGCCTGGTCAAGGACACGGGCAATGGTTTCGAGGGGAACATTGGCAAAAACCCCGATCGCCTGAATTTGGGGGGGCAAACCCTCCAGAATAAATTGAATTTCGGCCGGGGACACATAACGGGGTGACGCTTCAACACAAATAAATCCCAGGGTCTGGATACCGAGGGCGACAATCCCCTGGGCCTGTTCCCGTTGTCCCAAACCGCAAATTTTGACTCTCATCGTCCGCCTGTTTGCTTTGTCATTATGTTAAGTATTCAAACAAAACTGTCGGAAAAGTCAAGACAGTTTTTATCGAAAAACTTAGGTTTAAAACCCCGTCCCTTCGACAGGCTCAGAATAAACCTTTAGGACGGCTTTGAGCTAAAATATACTGAGCAGACGAAAACCAAGTTTGCTAAACGCATTCAATCAAAACACGAAAGTCGCCATAGGGCATTGGGAGACTCTAAACGGACGTGGAGCAATGGTAAGACTGCTTCGGTAGCACATTGCTGTGAAGCGTCAAGGAATCCTTTCTCTTTAGGGAAGGGAGGTATGTCAAAATGCCTTGTGTTTGGTAAAACCCTATCAAGGAGAACTTAATGAATCTTTTAATGTTAACCCTGGCTCAACTGACCCCGACCACCCCCAGTTGGAGTCTTTCCGTCGGCATCATTATGTCCTTTTGCAATCTGTTGGCCGTCGTGATCGGCTACTTCGCTATTCAAAAAACCGGTCAGGGTCAAGGTCTGCCTGTTCCCCAACTTGCTTCTAAAAAAACCTTTGGACTGCCGGAACTGTTAGCCACGATGAGCTTTGGCCATATCCTGGGTGCAGGTCTGGTTTTAGGGTTAGCCAGCACCGGAACCCTTTAAACAATCCTTTCATCCGGTTTTAACCGGGATTTTCCAGAAGAAGGGACGTTTTTCTGTCACCTCTCATGCCGTTGTTAAACCTCGTCTAACTTGAAACACATCGTTTTTATCTCTTCCAAGGCGATCCCCCTAAATCCCCCTTTTTAAGGGGGACTTGTCCCTGAAACGTATTTCAAAAAACTACAGTTCCCAGAATGGACGTGGTTTATCTCCGAGGGGGGGCGGATGTAAGCGTTTCATCGCTCCGTCCGATGACCTAAAAATCTGGCAACGTCCTGCTTATTTAGGCTTACGGAGGAGTTGGCGGAGGAGACGGAACTTCTTCTTTTGGGAGCAAGGGGTTGAAGGGTAAACCAGTCCCCCTGTAAGCTCTCCATCGGGTTGACTCGATACGGCGATCGCCTAGCCGCCCTTAACATCGGGGAAAAATCAGGAGAACAGATAAGACATTAAACGTCCCAGAAAAAGTAAGATTATAATTAGGATACTTTTGGCAATAATGAATGTCGGTGATTACTCTGACTCTACTCCTACCAGGCAAAACTGTCCCTGTGCAGAATTGGACATTTGAAGCAGAATCCGTGATCAGGATAGGACGTGCTGCGGATAATGATGTCGTCCTTTACAGTGCGGTCGTTTCTCGCCATCATCTGGAAATTCGCAAGGAGGGCAAGCAATGGTTAGCAGTGAGTTTAGGAATCAACGGCACGTACATTGATGGAGAAGAGATCGTCAAAGATCAGAAAGTGGTGGTCTCCGATGGCATGATCGTGCGTCTGGCCAGTTCAGGGCCAAAAATCCAAATTCATTTAGAGCCAGAACCGTCTACCGGTAAAACAGCTTTATCCAAACTCAAACAAGCTCAGGCGGTTATGACCCAAACTCCCCACGATCCCACGAAGGAAACCCTGATCAATTAAGAATTTATCGAAAATTTGGGTTTAAAACCCCGTCCCTTCGATGGTTCGACAATGCTCACCACCCCCAGACTCAGGATGAACCTTCAGGACGGCTTTATCGGTTAGATTGACGTTTTTAGCAAAGAGTCGCTAGAATGTAAGGTATGGGAAAAGCTTTTCGTTACAGATTTTACCCCACCCCAGAGCAAGAGTCACTATTGCGCCGTACTTTAGGCTGTACACGGTTGATCTATAACAAGGCTCTCCATTTTAGAACTCAAGCATGGTACGAGGAGCAAAAAAGAGTCGGATACCCAGAAACTTCTAGTCTTTTGACTGAGTGGAAAAAACAAGAAGACCTTGATTTCCTCAATGAAGTTAGCTCCGTTCCTCTACAGCAGAGTCTTCGACACCTTCAATCCGCCTTCACCCATTTTTTCGCAGGAAGAACGGGGTATCC
>JAYKIP010000019.1:0-7799 GCA_035286205.1 Merismopediaceae cyanobacterium | reverse complement strand
AAAATTATTTCCGATGCGATCGCCGGAGCCATTGAAGAAATTCAATCGGGGGGGATGATGAGCCTGGCCCTGCAACGAGCAAAAGTGTTTCCCTCCTTGGCGATTCAGATGATTAGTATTGGGGAAGAAACGGGGGAATTGGATTCGATGATGATGAAGGTGGCGGATTTCTATGAGGACGAAGTGGAGCAGACCGTTAAAGCTTTAACCAGTATTATTGAACCGGCCATGATGGTGTTAATTGCGGGGATGGTGGGAACGATTCTGCTTTCCATGTATTTACCGATGTTCAAAATCTTTGAAAAAATGGGTTAAGCCGCGATTGTTGTTTGGGCAAAGTTTCGTCTTAAATTTAGGATCACCCTCTAAGCGAATTAGGGGGTTTTCTTTTGTCCCCCAAGTGATCGGATTTTGGTGAATCTCCAGGGTTGCCACAACCTCACCGTTAACTTTTCTAATTCCACCCACAGAAACATCAGACTACTAAATCCTAAACAAATGAGCAGTTGATGGCTGGTTAACAAGTCGGTATCAAAAAATTCGCGGAGCGGTGCAACATAAATTAAGAGAAGTTGTAAAAGCGTCGTAGCCACCACTGAGCCAAACAGATAAGGATTACTCCAGGGATTCATTTCGATCGTGAGACGATCCTGGGAACGAACGGCGATCGCGTGGCCCATCTGGGCAATGCAGAGGGTGGTAAAGACCATGGTTTTCCAACTATCAGGGTTTGAGGTTTTTAAGGCAGTCTGATAGGCCCAAAGCATCAAGGTAATGGTAATCATGGAAAAAATCAGCCCAATCCGAATAATGTAGGCTCCTAATCCCCTGGCAAAAATACTTTCTTTGGGACTGTAGGGGGGACGACTCATCACGCGGGGATCGCCCGGTTCAACGGCGAGGGCTAGGGCGGGTAAGCCATCGGTAACTAAATTCATCCAGAGAATTTGCAGGGGAGTCAAAGGCACATCTGGTAACCCCAGCAGAGGCGCGGCCGCAATGGTAATCACTTCCCCAATATTGCTCCCTAAAATGTATTTAATAAAATGCCGAATATTGCTATAGACCACCCGGCCTTCTTCGGTGGCGGCCACAATGGTTGCAAAATTATCATCCAATAACACCATATCGCTGGCTTCTTTACTCACATCTGTCCCGCTTAGGCCCATGGCCACCCCAATATCCGCTTGTTTAAGGGCCGGGGCATCATTCACGCCATCCCCTGTCATGGCCACAAAGCGATCGCGGCTTTGGAGAGCTTGCACAATGCGTAATTTATGTTCTGGGGAAACTCGCGCAAACACACTGACGGTTTCAGCCTGAATTTCTAATTCCGCTTGATTCATTTGACTTAATTCGAGTCCTGTTAAGACCCGTTCGCCTTTTTGACTGATGCCTAACTGGGTGGCAATGACGGAAGCGGTGAGGGGATGATCCCCGGTGATCATGACAGTACGAATGCCGGCCTGATGACATTTGGCAACGGCGGTTTGGACTTCCGGGCGTGGAGCATCCCACATTCCCACTAACCCTAACCAAATTAAGTCCTGTTCTTGCTGTATTTCCGTTGCTGAGATTGCCGATAGGGGCTTGTAGGCTAATCCTAAAACCCGTAAGCCTTGCCCGGCTAAGTCTTCGTTGGCGGTTAAAATTAAATGTTCTTCGAGGGTGGCGATCGGTTGCCAGGCGGGACTTTCCCCAGAAGTGGTGGGCAATAGAGCCTGGGAGCAGTTCGCTAAGATGCCTTCGGGGGAACCTTTGGTGATCAAGACATAGGGGGCCGGGGTGGGAAACGTACCCGGATTTTGCACAATCACTGTCATGCGTTTGCGTTCGGCCGAAAAGGGAAATTCCTGAAGACGCGGATATTGGGATTGAAGTGGTAAGGATTCCAGCCCGATTTTGCCCGCTACGGTTAATAAGGCTCCTTCGGTGGGATCTCCTAGAATCTGCCAATCCCCGGCATTTTGCTGGAGCTGGGCATTGTTACACAGAACCGCACTGAGAAGAAGCAGGTGCAGGTCTCGAAAATCCTGGGGGTTCAAGGGTTGGCCCTGGAGAGTCTGTATGACTCCCTGGGGGCAATAGCCTTCGCCGGTGACGCGAAACCGATGGGCTAGGGTGGCGATCGCCTGGACAACCATCTTATTTTGGGTCAGGGTTCCCGTTTTATCCGAGCAAATAACATTCACGGAGCCAAGGGTTTCAACGGCGGGTAATTTGCGAATCAGAGCCTGACGCTGAATCATCCGTTGGGTACCCAGGGCCAAGGTGACAGTAATTACAGCCGGTAAACCTTCGGGAACCACCGCCACCGCCATACTTAGGGAGGTTTCCACTAATTGTTGGAACATTCCCCAACCGTGATAGCCCACACCGATCGCAATGACCAAAAATACCAGAGCGAGGGAAGAACTCACCAGGATATTCCCCAGATTAGTCATGCGTTTTTGTAGGGGAGTCGGCTCATTTTCCACGTCCTTGAGCATTTGCGCGATCTTCCCCAATTCGCTGGCCATGCCCGTTCCCACCACGATCGCCTTACCCCGGCCTTGAACCACTTCTGTCCCGGCAAAGACACAGTTATAGCGATCACCGAGGGGGAGATCGGCGGCTAACCCCTGACTGGCGGGGGATTTTAAAACGGCATGACTTTCCCCGGTTAAGGCGGCTTCTCGAATCTGCAGATTGGCCGCGGCCAGTAGCAAACCATCGGCGGCCAGTTGCGTCCCGGTTTCTAGAAACATAATGTCCCCCGGCACCAATTGCTCCGCATTAATCACCAACCGTTGTTGATCCCGCAGAACCTGTACCTGGGGAGAGGCCAAACGTTTTAGGGCCGCCAGGGCTTTTTCGGCGCGACTTTCCTGGAAATAGCCCAATAAGCCGTTTAAAACCACAATGGCCAGAATGGCGATCGTATCCTTAAAGGGAATATCCCCGCCGCTGTGACCCCCCTGGAGCTTAACCATATCCAGAATCCCGGCCACTAGGGCAACCCCGATCAACATTAGCAACATCACATTACTGAATTGATCGAGGAGAATTTGCCATTGACTCCGTTTGGCCCCTTCCTGTAATTCATTAAGTCCGTAGCAAGCCTGCCTTAACGTGACCTCGGCCGTTGTCAAACCTTTTTCGGGATCACTACCCAATAACGTCAGGGTTTTTTCCCCACTGTAGTGATACCAGGGTTGATCGAGGGTCGGAAAAAGGTCTGGGCTTAACCGGGGATTGAACTCAAGCAAGGGACACCACTCAACGCTCTTCTTTCCAGTGTAGGCAATTTAAGACGCGGATGGTTCACCAACAACCCAGGGATACTCAACGGCGATCGCCCTAAAATCTCGCCCAGCCAGTTAATCGCCAGATGCCAATCAACCAAACCCCGGCCACTAAAGCCCCTAAATTCCATTTCACTGAATTTTTAATCAGCCCAATTTGTTGGGTTGAACGAGCTTCTTTCGCTTGGGTTTCAATTTTGCGTTGCGCCCCTGTCAGAAATTCGAGCAAATCTTTTTTCACCGTTTCGTAGGACTCACCGGGCTTGGGTTGAATGGCTATGCCCCCTTTTTTAACTTCCTCAAGCACCTCCGCCAATTGGGTCTCATTTCCCACTCCTTCCAGTTGACCTTTGAGAGTTTTAATCGGCCCTAGTTGTTTATCGGTGAAGTTGAGGATCTGGGTTTGGTTAGTTTCATTGAGTCGAACAGTATTGAGAATTCCCAGGGGAACCATGAGTAAATACAGAATCCCCAGTACCAAAGCCAGCCAGGACAGCACCTTCAGGAGAGAGCGTTCCCAAGCACGACGGGCCCAATTGGCTCCACTAAAAATTAGGACAAAGCCTAGGAGAGGAACAACCACTTTTTCCACCAAGGCCCCAATGGTTTGAAATTCCCAGAGGGGATTCATAAATTTTAAGGGGGTGAGGGTATCAATCCAGTCGAATAGGGTCAAGAGCAGTAGTCCATAGCCCAGCCAATGGAAAACATTCAGTGCCTGAACTAAACCAAAGGATAAACCCTGAATTTCTTCGGCGGAAGAACTTAAATTATTGCTTAAATCGTTATTGTCAGAAGGAAACATTTACTTGGTTAGAATCGAGAATGAGTCAATAGAGGGGTTAAGGGATGTGTACCAGACACACGGTTAAGAGTTTAGATCAAAGGGGGTGTTTTTCAAAACGCGATCGCCATTGATCGATCCACTGGGGAAAAACAGTTGTTAAAGTCGCCGCCGGGGAAGCATTGGGGGACGAAGAAGAATTGGGGACAGAGAGAGTTATCCAGAGACAACGACTATCGAGGAGGGAACCTTGACCGATCGCCCACATTGCCACCCGGAGCGGGGTTAAATCCTGACGATAGCGTAACTGCGTAAATTGTTCGCGGTTGACGGTGGTGCCGCCCCTGGGGGTTAAACAAGTGCTGAGGTAGGTTTGTTTTGGGTCAGTCAACAAAGCAAAGTAGCCAATCCCCTCCTTCTGCTGTATTTCCAGATCCGGGGGATTCGGTTGCCAGTAATAGGTCAGCAAGGAATGAACATCGGCGGTTACTGGCGCAAAATAACGCATTTCAATCCGGAGGGTTTGATCACCACGCTGATATTGATAGGCATGACCATTAATGAAATGAAATAATTCATCGGCATTTTTTTCGCGGGGGGGAGACAAGGGCGGCGGATTTTTAACCGGTTGCCAACCGGCTAAAGGAATGGTGTCGGGAAAGGCGATCGCCTGGGGACGAGACTGGGGCGGCCAAAAAAGGACAGTAATCCCCGTCAAAACGGTTCCTCCCAGTAAACCCAGTAAAAACCAACGTCGCCAGGGAGTTGCCCAGGTAGTCAGGGATGTATCTAGGGAAGAGGTGGGAGAGAGCGGGGGAGGCGAAACAGTCATAGATTAAGTTATATCAAGTCGTTTCTTGACGTAATAAAGAGAGATAAAAACAACCAAACAGGATCACAATCACCAACGTAAACACGAAGGAGCCTTGTCCCTCATGCCAGTACTCAAAGGCCCCTGGAAAGGAAGGACTTAAAACCGCCAGGAGAGCCACCCGAAACAGGTTCATCACAAAGGCCAAGACAAGGGCAACGAAGGGTACTATCCAGCGTTTTTTCTGACTTTTGAGGGGGAATAATAACAAAAAAATGACGGAAACTTTCACCAAATAGGTGAGATTATTGACCCCGGCACAGGCATCATTCACAATAATCCCCCCTGTCTGAAAATAGAGATGATTGCCCTCAACCGAGACCTGAAAACCGATATACCACAGTAAAAAACCTACGATTTTGGTAATCACTAAGGCTAGGGTATGGGAAATATTGAGGATGCTAATCCCCAACTCTCCAGGAATAGCCAAAATCCCTAATAAGATGAACTCTCGCCAGTAGCGTTTTAAGCCCTGAAAACCGGACACGAAGAGGGCTAACCCTAACCCTCCCAGTAACGGTAAGATGGTCACGCCCACATTACCCGACGCACTCAGGCTACGCAGTAAAAAAACGCCAATCAAACCGGCTCCGATCAGACTGGCTCCCAGACTACTTTGCCATCGCAGGTTCGGCCATTGATGTTGAAGGCGGGAAAAAACCGCGTACCAAACGAGCAAACTCAGTCCAAAAAAGTTAGAGTCCCCGGTTCGCTCCGCGAGGGTGAGATGAATGACCACCAGGCAAGTTGCTAAACTCAGCAACCACCCCTGGGGTACTTTAAGGAGAGGTAAAAGGTTCGCGGGCAAGGATTTCATTGAGTCCAGCAGTTAACAGGCACGGCTTACGGCCCTAAAATGTCACTCATTATAGGGGATGGGGAACCCTTTCTCCGGCAAATTCCGATTTAAAGAACCAGGCTCGCTCCAGAACGGCTGATAATCCCCGACCATTGTACTTTTTTCTCCTGGGTACGGCGGTAGGAAAAAAAGCGTTCGGGCTGTTGATAGGTACAGCAGGGGGCGATCGCCATTTGCTCAGAAGTTATCCCCAAGTCTAAAAGTTGTAAGACGTTAATACGCCGCACATCTAAACGGACTTTACCGGATTCTTCATCCGGGAGGAAAGGGGGATGCTCCAAATGACTCAGTGTGTCGAGGATGCCGCCCGCCGCTTCATCGGGTAGAACACTCTGCCCCACCTGCACCGCCACTTCTTCGGTCACTTGATAGACTTCCCCCGCGATCGCTGGCCCCAGGGCAATGCTTAAATCCGCTAACTGACTCCCCAGGGTCAAAAACCGGTCAATCGTTTTCGGCACAATCCGTTGCGCGGTTCCCCGCCAACCCGCATGAATGGCCGCGACCCGTCCCGTCCGGCGATCGCCAATTAACACCGGGGTACAATCCGCACTGGCCACCCACACCGATTGATGAGGGCTTTCTGTTAGCACCGCATCGGCTGGGGGTAAAATCTCTTCTGTTTCTCCCAACTGCATCACGTGATGAATTTCCGTCGGCGTTAAACAGCGATCGCCATGGACTTGTTTAACCCGAAAAACCGCCGTCTGGGGTTGTAAAACCGCTATCAGACTTTCCGGCGGGCGCGGATAAAAATCCTGGGTAAAAAAGCCATGATGCCAGTCCTGTAACAGCGTACAGGTGAGGTAGGGCATCCCTTGTCCCTCTTGCCATTGCCATTGCTCTGTTGAAGTCGGATAAGCCAGTAACATAAAAAATCTTGCTAGGACATCACTCGTTTAGTTTACGCGCTAATCTGAAAAATGCTCTTTGCCAATTACCTCGATGCTTGCTCCTGACTTGAACTCGACTTTGACCGGTCTATTCGGTTTGGATGAGACCACAGCTTTACCCCTTCTGCAATTTGAAGAAATTTCTTCGACCAATCAAATGCTTTGGGAACAGTTGGGCCAGGGAGATAAACCACCGATCGCGGCGATCGCCATTCAACAAACCGCCGGTCGGGGTCAATGGGGAAGACATTGGCAGTCGGAAAAGGGCGGCCTTTATCTGTCCCTAGCCCTGGCGGTGGACTTAACCCTGGAATCTAGTCCGCATTTAATGTTGTGGAGTGCCTGGGGGATTGCGGAACGACTCCGGCAGTTAGAGATCCCGGTCGGTTTAAAGTGGCCGAACGATCTGGTCTTAAATTACCAGAAATTGGGGGGTATTAAATGCGAGACAAAGGTGTTGCATCAGCAGATTCACCAAGCAGTGATTGGAGTGGGTCTTAACTGGGAAAACCCGGTACCGCCCCAGGGCATTGCTTTAAAATCCTTTTTAGCGTCCCAATCTTCTAGGGCGTTAGGCTTCGCCGCCGCAGAGCGGATCGCCACCCTGGAGCAATTGCTTACCATCACCCTGCAAGGCTTACACCTGGGTTATACCCGCTACCAACAACAGGGGATTGAAAGTATTCTGCCAGGTTATTTAGAGTATTTTATTAATCTTCATCAACCCATCGCGATCGCCGGAACGTCAGGAATCATTACCGGTATTACCGCCCAGGGAGAACTCAAAGTCCAAGTGCGCTCCCAGAATGCCCAGAGTGAAATGATTTTGCCGTTGGGAGCCATCCAACTGGGCTATGGGGAACCATCAAAAGACAATCTTTAACCGTTAGACCCAGCGACCAACAACGACCCGCACCGTTCCATCTTCGAGGGTTTCTTCGGCTTCGACGTTAAAGCCCTGGTCAGCGACGGATTGCAGAAGGGTTTTGTGGGCGTATTTTTGGCTAATGGCGTTCACAAATTCGGTTTGATTGATTTTGGCTCCCCAGAAGTCGGCGACTAATTCGTATGCTTCTCCGTTGCGGCGGAAGCCTAGATCATAGCCATT
>JAYKIP010000018.1:0-19027 GCA_035286205.1 Merismopediaceae cyanobacterium | reverse complement strand
ACTGTTCCCCGTTTGCCTTGTTGGTTTTGTAAATAGGTTGCCGTTTCTTCCCTTGCCGTCCCAAAATCAATTAAAGCTAACTTACCCGTCGTCCGAATCATAATATTGGCGGGCTTAATATCTCGGTGAAAATAATTCGCTTTGTGGACTAAATCCAAAATTTCCACTAACTCGCGTAACCAACGAATTGCTACCTGCTCCGTAATCGGACGATAATCATTTTTAGTTAGATAATCCTCTAAATTTTCTCCTTCAATATATTCCATCACTAAACAACGTAACGGCTTATCACTACCCTTGGCATAATAGTCAAAACGCCCCAGAGCCTCAACTTTGGGAATGCCCGCATGATGCAATTTTTGTAAAACATCTGCCTCTTGATCAAAGAGAGCGATCGCTTTAGGGTCTTTATTATGCAGAACCTTCAGCACTTTCAGAGAGCCGCCGTCATCCACCAAAGCAGTCCAGGCAAAACCACCTACGCCCAGATAACGCAAAACTCGATAGGTATCATTGAGCAGTAGCTTGGAACCACAACTCGAACAAAATAGCTGTTGCCCCTGGTCAACCTCATTTTTAGCGCGATCGCAGTCGGGATTAATACAAAGACTCATGGCTGTGACGCAATACTTATCTTTTCAGTTTAGCCAAGAACTTTCTGGATGCTCCAAGAACCGACTTCGATCGCCGATTCCGATATTCCAAGATCGGGGCAATTCCCCCTGGGCGCATCCCTAATCTCAAAGATAGCGGATTGGAGACTGCCCACGCCCTTTTTTGTTACGTAATCCCGATAGAACCCGTGAAGCGCACCGTAGAATAAGTTACTTTAATGGTTAGCACGCACACAAAAGGATGAAAACTATGGGGATTGACAGCTTAAAGGGCCGGGATATTCTGGCGATCGCCGACCTCAGCCCGACGGAGATGGTGGGAGTATTGGAGTTGGCCGCCCAGTTAAAAAGTGGCGAAAAAGCTCCCCATTGTCAAAAAATCCTAGGACTGCTTTTTTATAAGGCCTCGACCCGAACCCGTGTTTCTTTTACAGCGGCCATGTATCAACTGGGGGGTCATGTTTTAGATTTGAATCCCAGTGTGACCCAGGTGGGACGGGGAGAACCCATTCAAGATACGGCACGGGTCTTAGATCGTTACCTGGATATTTTGGCAGTGCGTACCTTTAAGCAGGAAGATTTACAAACCTTTGCCCAGTATGCCGATATTCCGATTATTAATGCTCTCAGTGATTTAGAGCATCCCTGTCAAATTTTGGCGGATTTACAAACGATTCAGGAGTGTTTTGGTCAACTGGCAGGCTTAACGGTCACCTACCTAGGGGATGGCAATAATGTGGCCCATTCTCTGATTATTGGGGGAGCGATGATGGGGATGAAAGTCCGAGTGGCCACGCCTAAAGATTATCAACCGGCCCCAGAAATTTTGGCCATTGCTCAAAAGGTGGCGGCCCCCGGCGCAGAAATTACCCTCACCGATGATCCGATCGCGGCGGCAGAAAAAGCCCATATTCTTTACACCGATGTGTGGGCTAGTATGGGTCAGGAGGATCTGGCGAATTCCCGCATTCCCATTTTCCAACCCTATCAAGTCAATCAAACCCTGTTGGATCATGCTGACCCAGAGGCGATCGTCTTGCATTGTTTACCGGCCCATCGAGGCGAAGAAATTACCGATGAAGTCATTGAAGGTTCCCATTCACGGGTTTGGGATCAAGCCGAAAATCGAATGCACGCCCAAAAAGCCTTAATGGTTAGTCTTCTCGGTATTGGTTAGCCGATGAGCTGGTTGAGGAACCTCTTGAAAAACCTAGGGCAAAACTTCCGGGTTAATGGTGTTGACTTCCCCCAACCATCCCAGCGTCAAGAACAGAGATGCTTAACAAACGGATTAAACAGGATAGTTGTGGACGACCTTGCCAAAGGGTAAAAACAAATCTCCCTGTCCAAAGAAACCGCCCAGAATGCGCTTAGGTTCAAGCCGATAAGTGGGGTCAATTTCCGAACGTTCGTGGATCACCGATGCACGTCCGCCAAAAAATTTACCTTCTTGTACGGTGAATTTACCTGGCGTTAACACCAGTTCCCGCAGAGGTTCGCCGTCTGCTTCGGCATGGGGAATATATTTGAGGGAGAATACTCCGTCCCGACTCCAAGGAATTTCAGACATTTGGGCTTCATATTCTGGCACGACTAGGGTTTTCAAAATCTGATGATCAAGCCTTGTGACCTTGCCAATGACCGCTTCCTGTTCCATATACAGGTTAATATCAGCCATTTTCTTTTGATAACCCCAGATTTCGCGTCCGGCGGTCAGGGGGAGCGGATTATTGACGTAGAGGAATGGTTCGTATTCGGCTTCGTAATTTTGATATTTGACCTGAAGGTAGATAGCCATTTCCTTGAATCCGCCCTGGGTGGCTCCTAATTCAAACTCAGAAATCCAGGTAATCACCCGATTCGTTCTAGCTTCCAAGGGTTCAGGGATGACGCGCTGAACATTTTCGATGTCGGTTTCATAAATGACCAACTGAACACGCATATCCCTGAGAAGCAGGGGAGGCTTGCCATAGAGAGGCGAGACGATTGGGTTAGTAAAACCCCATTGTTTTGTTTTCATAATCTTGTCCTGATGGAATGAAGCTTTTGGGTTTAATGTTTGAACTTGGAAACATTCATAAGACCAAGCTAACGCGATATGTAATTAACAACAACAGAATCAGGATTCTATGAGATAACTTATCTATGCTAATCTCTGAAAGCCTTGTAAATTAAAATCCACAATACAGTTACTCGTTTAATCCCCGATCGCCATTGCCTTGGTCTTAGGGTTTTTACCTTTGCGGCGATCGCCAAAGCTTGTTAGGCTGGAAGTATTGGCGAAGTTAGACCCGTGCTAATTTGCCGATGACCCTTCTGAATCGTTAGATTCTTGACGGCCACTCCTAGGAGTGGTTTTTCCTCTAAAATGGAATCTCTGCTGCGGTTGTTACTGAATTTAAATCCCCCGCAGACCGCGACTATGCTTAATCCAAACCTCGAAGAGATTCAACTCTCTGCCGATGATTATCAACGGTACTCCCGTCACATTATTCTGCCGGAAGTCGGCCTAGACGGTCAAAAACGCCTAAAAGCCGCAAGTATTCTCTGTATTGGCACCGGGGGCCTCGGCTCACCGTTACTACTCTATCTCGCGGCGGCCGGGGTGGGTCGTCTGGGGATTGTGGACTTTGACGTAGTTGACCATTCCAATTTGCAACGTCAAGTCATCCATGGCACCTCCTGGGTTGGGAAGCCGAAGATTGAATCCGCCAAAAATCGCATTTTAGAAATTAATCCCTTTTGCCAGGTGGATTTGTATGAAACGCAAATCAATTCCAGCAATGCCTTAGAAATTATTGCCCCCTATGATATTGTCATTGACGGCACGGATAATTTTCCGACTCGCTATCTCACCAATGATGCCTGCGTTTTATTGAATAAACCCAATATCTACGGTTCAATTTTTCGGTTTGAAGGTCAGGCAACAGTCTTTAACTACGAAGGTGGCCCCAACTACCGCGATCTATATCCCGAACCCCCGCCCCCAGGTATGGTTCCTTCCTGTGCTGAAGGAGGCGTTTTAGGGGTATTACCGGGGATTATTGGCACAATCCAGGCCACGGAAGCCATCAAAATCATTCTCGGTGCGCCCAATACCCTCAGTGGTCGTTTACTCCTATTCAATGCCTGGGATATGAAATTCCGGGAATTGAAATTACGCCCCAATCCCGAACGCCCCGTGATTACCGAGTTAATTGATTACGATCAATTCTGTGGCATTCCCCAGGCCAAAGCCGCCGAGGAACAGGAAAAATCGGCTCTCGCAGAAATGACCGTCCAGGAGTTAAAAGCCTTGATTGACAGTAGTTCCCAGGATTATCTCTTAATTGATGTACGCAATCCCAATGAGTATGATATTGCCCGGATCCCTGGTTCTGTCCTGATTCCCTTACCTGATATTGAGCAAGGTACGGGGGTCACGAAAGTTAAGGAATTACTGAACGGTCATCGGTTAATTGCCCACTGTAAGATGGGGGGGCGATCGGCCAAAGCCTTGAGTATTCTGAAAGAAGCCGGTATTGAAGGAACCAATGTCATTGGGGGAATTAACGCCTGGAGTAAAGAAATTGATCCCAGTGTCACCCTCTATTAGTCCTGAGCCATTCTTATTGTCCTCTAGGGGGCATGAATAGGGCTGAATCTATTCCTAGGGAAGGAATTCTGAGCAAGATGTTACAGAATTTAAAGTTATGAATATTTTTCGTAAACAATTCCCTGGGCTAGGTTAAACTAAGCCATAATCCTGACTTTGATATCTACTGTACGGAGAACACTTCGGTTAAGGAGCCGATAATCAATGTCACACAGCGTTAAAATCTACGATACCTGCATCGGTTGTACCCAATGCGTCCGGGCTTGTCCCCTAGACGTGCTGGAGATGGTTCCCTGGGACGGTTGTAAAGCGGCTCAGATTGCTTCTTCTCCCCGCACAGAAGACTGTGTTGGTTGCAAACGTTGCGAAACCGCTTGTCCGACGGATTTCTTGAGCATCCGCGTCTATCTGGGCGCAGAAACCACCCGCAGTATGGGTCTTGCTTACTAGGAATCTGAAAGGTCTGTTATTATAAACAATAAGTCGCCATAGGGCATTGGGAGACTCTAAACGGACGTGGAGCGATGGTAAGACTACTTCGGTAGCACATTGCTGTGAAACATCAAGGAATCCTTTCCCTTTAGGGAAGGGAGGTATGTCAATTAAACCGATTAAGATACGATTTACTTGGAAAAGGGGGGCATTGTCTCCTCTTTTTCCTTTTTATTCTATCGAACTATTGATGAATGATTTATGGACGTTCAATTTCGTGAATTTAACCCCTTTGATTGTTGGGTCTGGATTGAATTTGAGAATTATCCTTCTCCGGCTGAACAAGCCTATGTTGAAGAATTATTTAATTCCTGGTTTTACCTCGGTAAATTGGGGGCGTTTAATGCCGAAAATCTACAGGTGCAGGATGCTGGGGTGGATTTAAATTATTTGGATTATGATAACAGTGAGCTAGAAACGGCGATGATGGCTCCAATGCACAATATGGCGGATTTTCAATACCAAGGGGTCTGGGGACGTTGTTGGTTTGATTTAGGAACCAGTGATTTAATTGCGGTTGATACGCTGTTGAATGCTCTTAAGCAATTAAGTGCGGAATATGTCCCTATTAAACGGTTTATTATTGGCGGGATTAATGAGGATTGGCCGGTTGATAGTAAACGAGATATGCGTTTTGAGGATTTTGATGAGGCTTAAATTTCCATAATGAAAGTACGAGTCATCAAGAATTTATTCTTTTCATCTTTAATGACTTTGGCATTCATCATGACGGGGACTTTTTGACCATTTTTGTGTTGCATGAGTAATTGCTGATGTTTGATTTCTCCCCGTTTTTTAAAGAGAGGATAGTTAATCCGAAAACAGTCCTTTAACTCATTGACTAACAGATCGGCCATTGATCGCCCCAATAATTCCTCTTTGTCGTAACCCAATAGCTCTAAAATGCTTTGATTGATATAGACTAATTTTCCCTGGCTATTCAGTGAATAATAACCCATAGGAATATCATCATAGGTTTGATTGAGATCTTCATAGGCTTGGGTGCGGCTAAACTGAATCACTTCTAGGCGTTGGGCGGGATAAATGAAGGGGCTAGACTTGACGACTGCTCCGACTACAATTTTGGGACTAGGGTAAGTGATAAGAGGATACTTATGGATAACATAATTCATTAAAAACTCTTTCCAAATCAGCGGCAAAACGTAAGTATATTGTTCTTCAGAGTTTGGAATCGTGTGTAAGCAAAAACGGCGATTTAAAGAGTCTAGAGCTTGTAATAAATTCTCGCTAGAAAATTGAGAAATCATCCCTTGTACTAAGACTTCAAAGGTGATGGGTGAGGATTGCTCGGCTAAATAATAAACTAAGGCTTTTTCGATGGGAGATAATCGTAAAAATAAACCTTCTAAAATATCTTGACAAAGAACATGGCTGGCTAATAATTCTGATTTAGAAAACTTGATGGGATTACCCAAATTTTCCTGGTAGTAGGTCGCTAAAATTTTTAACATCAAGGGATTACCTTGATAATAGTGAATATTATTCAGCGTTTTATTGTCTAATGATATACCCTGAGCGGCAAAAATTTGCTTGGCAGAGAATAGGTCAATGGCTGATAACGTTAAACGCTGAATGAAGGGATTATGGCGAGCGGCTAAATCACATTTTTGGCATTGTTCACGGGATAAAACGAGGACACAACTTTGATGGTTCTCTTCTGTAATTCTTTTTAAGAAAGGCCCATAATCTTCACACTGGGGATGAAATTTAGCGGCATACTCTCCCGGACAAAACAGTTCTTCAATTCCATCTAAAATTAACAGCGATCGCCGTTCTTTCAGTAGGGTAAAAAACAAAAGGAGTTGTTCAGGTAAGGTATTCGGCAAAAAGGCAATTCTTCCCTGGGTCAAGGACGATAACCAGTGGGGTAAGGCCGAGGCTAAGGGGATGGCTGAACTGAAATTCCACCAAACAATCTGCTCAAAATGGTTTTTAACTTGATGGGCGACCTTCGCCGCTAGAACTGTTTTACCACTGCCTTCTAGCCCATTGAGGCTAATTAAGCGACAACTCCGTCCCACAAGCCAATGGTAGAGAGTTTGTAATTCGGTTTCCCGACCGTAGAAAGGTTGATCAACAAACGAGTCTATCCAGGCAATATCTTTTTTTCCTTGGCCGAGGGGGGACTTGGCCAGTTGCAGGATAATGCCCCGTAAATCCCGCTTTTGTACCCGTTTCCTTAGCACCTGGGAAAGTTCCTGCCACAACTCGCTCCCCATATCGCGCAGGTGTCCCGCATCATACTGATAAACTTCTGCCATTTGGAGATAGGATAACCCCTGCCAAGAAGCCTGGATGATTAAGCGTTGCAGTGGCTTTAGAGTCTTAGGTGCCAGGACTTGCTCTAATAATCTAACGACTTGGTCAACGTCTATCAAAGTGGGAGATACGGCATTCATCATTGGGGGAAAGACAAAAGGAACTGCCTACATTCTGCCAAAAAACTCCCTAAAAATCCCTCTCCGGATAGAGATTCCCCCCATTTTATTAATTCTTAATATTGGCTCTCAGTCTTTAAAGATGATTCTCTTGACGACGAATGTACGAGATTTTACTAATTGACATTGTTGGCTAATTCGGCCAACTGTTCCTGCTGATCCTGGGAAATACAGGATTGAATAATCTCTTCGATGCCGCCTTCTAGGGTAGTTTCCAGAGTAAAGTTACGACCTAAACGATGATCCGTGACGCGATTATCTTTGTAGTTATACGTCCGAATTTTCTCGGATCTGGCTCCGGTTCCGACCTGGGATTTACGTAGGGAACTGACGGCTTCCTGTTGCTCCCGCAGTTTCATGTCGTACAGTTTAGCCCGCAAGATTTGCATAGCTCGTTCGCGGTTTTGTAATTGCGATCGCTCTTCGGTGCAGAAAATCCGAATGCCGGTGGGTTTGTGGAATAAATCTACGGCGGTTTCTACTTTGTTGACGTTTTGGCCGCCGGCTCCACCCGATCGCGCTGTCGTGAGTTCAATATCTTTGGGATCAATGTGGACTTCAACGTCATCCACTTCCGGCATAATCGCCACTGTTGCGGTAGAGGTATGGACTCGGCCTCCCGCTTCGGTAACTGGCACCCGTTGCACCCGATGGACTCCCGCTTCGTATTTGAGTTTGCTATAGACGCGATCGCCTTTAATTTCCAGAATGGCCTCTTTGAAGCCGCCCATGTCTGCTAAGGATTCACTCAACAGGGAGACTTTCCAGCCCTGGGTTTCTGCATAACGAGAATACATTCTCACCAAGTCCCCGGCCCAAATACTGGCTTCATCCCCGCCGGTGCCGGCCCGGACTTCTAGCATGATGTTTTTGTCATCGTTGGGGTCACGGGGTAGGAGTAAAATAGTTAGCTGATGCTCCAGGTCTTGGATTTGGGTTTCCAGTTCTTCCACCTCTAGGCTGGCCATTTCCCGCATTTCGGGATCATTGGCGGATTCTTTTAAAATTTGTTTGGCATCCCCCAGGCTATCCTGGGTCAATTTCCAGGTTTCGTAGGTATTGACCGTATCCTCCAAAGAGGCGCGAGCTTTGGCCACCCGTTGTAATTCGTCGGGATTGGTCGCAATATCGGGATCGGCTAACAGGCGCGTTAATTCCTGATAGGTCTGTTCAACGGATTGCAATTTATCCAACAAATAGGTTTCAGCCATGGTCGCTTTCGTTAATACACTCAATCTTTAATCTTAGCTTGAGATCCGGCGATCGGGTTATCTTTGGAAAAAATTGGCCCTGTTGACTATAGGTTCTTCATCACCTTGCCTATCCGCTTCCCCCTTAATCACTACTGTGTACACACAAGTTTTGGTTTTCTGTGGAAGTCCCCTAAATCCCCCAATTCTGGGGGACTTGAAACCTCAAAATAGACTGATCTCCCCCAAAGTTGGGAGACCGGGGGCAAATCGTCCTTTATTTTTGGATCATTAACTGGGAGACCTGGGTGCTTGACGCATTGGCCTGAAGGATCGGCGTGCTGGTCACTGAGTCGTTGGCTAGGGTAAATAAGGGATTGGCTAAAATTCCCGCCAGGGAAGTGGCAATGACGGTTAACACTAAGCCTACCTGTAAAGGTCGCATTCCCGATAAATTCCATTGAATCGCGGGATAGTTTTTCACGGCTTCGGACATTTCCTGGGGTTCTTTGACGACCATCATTTTGACGACACGAATGTAGTAATAGATGGACACCACGCTGGTTAATAATCCCAATAAGACTAAGCCATATAATCCGGCTTGCCAACCGGCCCAAAACAGATAAATTTTGCCGAAAAAGCCCGCTAGGGGAGGAATACCGCCCAGAGATAGTAAGCAAATACTTAAGCCCAGGGTGAGTAAGGGGTCTTTATTGTAAAGCCCGGCATAATCGCTAATTTGATCGGTGCCGGTTCTGAGGGAGAAAAGAATGATGCAGGTGAAAGCCCCTAGATTCATAAAGAGATAAATCAGGAGGTAAAACACCATGCTGGCATAGCCGTCATCGGTACCGGCGGTTAACCCAATCATCACAAAACCGGCTTGACCGATCGAGGAATAGGCTAACATCCGCTTCATACTGGTTTGCGCTAGGGCGACTACGTTACCGAGGATCATACTCAGGACAGCTAGGGCGGTGAAAATCACTTTCCATTCGTCGGTGATGACCCCAAAGGCGGTGACTAATAAACGGATGGCGATCGCGAATCCAGCGGCCTTGGAGCCAACGGACAGAAATGCGACAACGGGAGTGGGTGAGCCTTCATAGACATCGGGAGTCCATTGGTGGAAGGGGACGGCAGAAATTTTAAAGGCAATCCCCGCAATCACGAAGACGAGGGCTATGGCTAACCCTAGGGATTGACCGCTATTGGCGGCATCACTTAATTGCGCGGCGATCGCCCCTAACTCTGTTTCTCCGCCGGAGAGACCGTAGAGTAGAGACAGACCGTAAAGAAAAATCGCCGAACTGGAGGCTCCAATTAACAGGTATTTCAAAGCCGCTTCATTGGAACGGGGATCGCGTTTCATATAACCCGTCATTAAATAGGACGAGATACTGAGCATTTCCAACGAGACAAAAATCATCACTAACTCATTGGCCCCGCAGAGGAACATTCCCCCTAGGGTGGCGGTGAGCATAATGGCGATAAATTCTGCCAGGGAAGTCCCGGTCTGCTCCACATAACGAATAGACATTAAAATCGTGACGGCCGCGGAGAGAGCCACGATCGCCCGAAAAATAATACTCAGGTTATCGCTGTTGAAAGCCCCTAGGAAGCCACTGGGGTTGCTATTATTCCAACCCAACACCAACGCGCCTGTGGTTGCGAATAAACCCGCGATCGCCAGATAGGGCAACCAACGGGCAGATTGACGACCCGCAATTAAATCACCGACTAAAACTAAAAGCAGGGTAACGGTGACAATGCCCTCCGGCAGAATCGTTCCCGCATTTAATTGGGCGGCAGTAATACTCGAAAAATCCATAGGTACAACCGAAAAATGCCTACCCAATAGCTTAAGCGATTTAGGGCGACCTTGGGCGACGGAGAATCTATCGGGCTGAATCGTGAGTCTTGATAGACATTCCCTTGGATTTACCGGCTTTTCGGAAGCGTTAAGGTAAAAATTGAACCCCTGGGTTGATGGTTTTCAACGGTAATCGTTCCCCCATGGGCTTCCATTACAATTTTACAAAAGGCAAGACCCAAACCCGTTTGACTAACCCCCTTCATCAATGTGCCAATTTCATACTTTTCAAAAATCCGTTGGCGCAACTCCTCCGATACGCCCGGCCCCTGATCGGCCACGGTCACCGTCACTGCCTCTGTCTTCCCATCGGTCAAGGTTACGATAATCTCACTATCACTGGGGGCAAACTTAATGGCATTGGCCAACAGGTTATCCACCGCTCGGCGTAGAAACATGGGATCGGCGATCACGGCCAATTCCTCCACCGGGGGAACCGTTAACACTAACGTCAGATTTTTACGCCCGGCCACCTCTTCAATATCTTTTACGGTTTTACGACACAGTTCAATGATATTTGTCGGTTGTAGATTTAATTCCAGTTTCCCCGATTCCAATTTACTGCGGATCAAAATATCGTCAATTAATAGACGCAGACGATGACTGTTTTCTAGGATCATTTTCAGTTTTTGGGCCTGTTTCTCCGGCGCAGTTTGACCATATTTAATCAACATCTCGGTCAACAATAAAATAGTACTGAGCGGGTTCCGTAGGTCATGGACAACCATGTTCACCATATCTTCCCGAAAGGCTAGAAGTTCTTGCAATTCATCGTAGGAGGCTTTGAGTTGTAGGTGGGTTTTGACCCTCGCCATTAAAATGGGAGGACTGATGGGTTTGGTAATATAATCAACGGCTCCTAAAGATAATCCTTTTTGTTCATCGGCAGTTTCAGCCTTGGCTGTTAAAAAGATAACGGGGATTTTGGCGGTTTTGGGGTCAGTTTTGAGATGAGTACACACCTCATAGCCATCCATACCGGGCATCATAATATCCAGCAGGATGAGGGAAGGGGGATTATCCGACCGGGCAATAGTCAGGGCTTTTTCGCCATTATTGGCCACTTTGACGCGGTAATGTTCCTTCAGGAGGCCACTAATAAAGGTTAAGTTATCGGGGGTATCATCTACCACCAGAATGGTGGGACGTTCCTGGGTGAGGGTGGACGGCGTTTCCATGGTTGCTTTAAGGGGCTAAGGATTTTTGGGCGGTGGAGAGGGCGACCAGGGCGGCTTCAAAGTCAAAACCATTGATGGCGTTTTCCAGTTCTCCATAATGCTGGGGAAAGGCTACGCGCAACAGTTCGGCATTTTCCTGCCAGAGGTCGGCGGCTTCCGCATCATCATCGGTTAATAATTGCTCTAAGCGTTGACAGACGGTCTGGAGGCGATCGCGGTCAAAACGGACGGGAGGAGTTTCCAGAGGGGGCAATTGGGTGGCTAGGGCTTGAAGGAGGGGATCAAGGCGTTGGGCGACTTGCCCTAGGAGAGGGGTGAGGGGCGTTTCTCCTTCCCGGATGGCGGTTTCTAACTGACGGGCGGCCTCCTGGACAGCATTGGCTCCGATGTTGCCGGCCACGCCTTTGAGGGTATGGGCGAGACGTTCGGCGGTTTGATGATCTCCGGTTTCTAGGGCCGCGGTGATTTGGCTCTGAAAAGAACTTTGGCTGGCTAGGAATTTGCGTAACATGGACAGGTAGAGGGCTTTTTTGCCTAAAACCCGTCTGAGGCCCTCCTGGGTATCCAATTGGGGAATGGTGGGAATGGCCGCTTCAACGCTGGAGACTGGGGTTGGTCGGGGAGTTGTCGCGGAGGATGGAGGGGAGGGATTTTCTTTCAGGGGAATCCATTTCAGCAGGGTTTTCCAGAGTTCTTCCGGTTCAATGGGTTTGCCTACATGGTCGTTCATGCCCGCTTCTAGACACCGTTGGCGATCGCCGGACATTACGTTGGCTGTCATGGCGACAATGGGGAGGTTTTGGCATTGGGGGTGTTGACGGATGGCGATCGTGGCAGAAACTCCATCCATTACCGGCATCTGCATATCCATTAATACTAAATCATAATCCGCCGTTTTGACCCTATCCAGGGCAATTTGACCATTTTCTGCCAAATCCACCGCAAAACCAGCATCTTCCAGCAATTCAATCGCCACCTCTTGGTTAATCTCGTTATCTTCTACCAATAAAATGCTGGCTCCTTGGATTGTCTGCAATTGGCTCCAGAGATCACTGGTGGGGGGAGGACTTTCTCGATTTTCTACTTCGACGGTATTGCCTAACAGTTTGACCAGGCTATCAAACAGTAAAGAGGGGTTAACCGGTTTAATGAGAATGTCTGCAATGTTCAGTTCCTGGGCACCGCGAAAGATTTCTTCTCGACCATAAGCCGTCACAATGACCCGAAAAGGATGATGCTCTAAGGGCAATTCCTGTAAACGACGAGCCACTTCTAACCCGTCCATGGCCGGCATCTGCCAATCTAAAAAGATTATTTCGTAGGGACTCCCCCGGCGATCGGCTTCCGTCACTTGATTTAAGCCGGTGGCTCCTTCGCTGGCTAGGTCAACGCTAAAGCCCATCTGCTCTAGTAAATCCCCCAACACCAGACGAGCATTTTCATTATCATCAATCACTAAAACCCGTTTGCCGGTCAGATCAGCACTGAGGACTAAACGCCGGGGCGGTATCGTACTTTTCTGGAGGGTGACGGTGGCCCAAAAGGTACTCCCACATCCATATTCACTTTCGACTCCGACTGTTCCCCCCATCATCTCAGCCATTTTTTTACAGATGGCTAACCCTAGCCCGGTTCCACCAAATTTGCGCGTGGTGGAGGTGTCTGCTTGTTGAAAACTGTTAAAGAGATTTTTTTGTTGTTCGGGAGTAATACCAATCCCGGTATCCTGCACCGCTAGATAAAGCACCACTGATTCTTGATGATATTCCTGTAAACGGACAATAATCCGAATTTCTCCTTTTTTTGTAAATTTAACGGCATTGTTGGCGTAGTTAATTAAAATTTGTCCTAGACGAAGGGGATCTCCAATAAAATTAGTCGGTAAATTGGGGTCAATATCAAAGAGGAGTTCTAGCCCTTGGTTACTGGCTTTTTGGGTAATGAGGATAGCCACGTTTTCTAGGACTTTATCTAATTCAAATTCAATGCTTTCAATGGTTAATTTTCCGGCTTCAATTTTGGAGAAGTCGAGAATATCATTAATGACCCCTAGGAGATGCTGACTAGAAATTTGAATTTTTTTGAGGTATTCCCGTTGACGGACGGTAAGCTCGGTTTTGAGGGCTAGATGGGTCATCCCAATAATGGCATTCATGGGGGTGCGGATCTCGTGGCTCATATTCGCCAAAAAGTCCGATTTAATCCGCATACTTTCTTCGGCTAATTCCTTGGCGCGACGCATTTCTTCTTCGGCGGCTTTAATATGGCTAATGTCGGTTAACCATCCTAAAATTCCTTCTTCTCCTTCGTATTCGGTGGCCAAAAAGGTGGCCATAATATCCCGAATTTGATGGTTGATGTCATACATTTTATAAACTCTGTCTTCACAGATGCCTTGTTCCTTTAGCTGTTCGATTATCTGGTCTCGGTCAAGGGGATCTACATAGATTTTGAGGGGAGAGTCTCCTTCTTTTAAGTTCACTAAATCTCCAATTTTGGGGTTAGCAAACTTAACTTTTCCCTGGACTGTGATCGCTACTCCGACCGGAGCGGTATCTAAGATATTTTGCAACTGTGCCCGTTGACGACGCAGGGCGGCCTCCGCTTCTTTTCTGGCGGACACATCCCGCACCGAGGCAAACAGACTCCGGGAATGTGGGCCGATCGCCGGTAATCCCACCAATCCGACTTCGACGGTAAAGGGGGAACCATCCTTATGACGAGCCAGAATTTCCACATTTTGTTCGCCGATGAGACAGGCTTGGCCAATGTCCGGGGAACGGGCGGCGGTATTGATATAGTCGGCTAACAGGGATTCCAGTCCTAAACAGTCCACAGAACGCCCCACTAATTCCTGGGGAGCATAACCAAAAATGGACTCTAAGGAAGGATTGGCGAGGGTAATCATTCCCTGTTGGTCAATCACTAACATCCCGTCCGGGGTGGATTCAATAATGCGGCGATACCAAGCCTCGGTTTCGGCGAGGGCCCGTTTTTGGCGGTGTTGGGTCTGGCTTTCCCTAAAAACAATCCCCATCATGCTCCCGGTGAGAAGAATGGTGGCCAAGGTCACCGCGATCGCCACTTGGGAGGTTTCCAGTCCTTCGTCCAGGGGTTGTGTTCCGGGGTTACAGAGGAAATGAGTCGCTGTCATGGCGGTGTAGTGCATCCCGGAGGTAGCCAGTCCCATCACGATCGCGGACGTGAGCAAGGCATATTGTTCCAGCCGGGGAAAAAGCCGTTCACTGTAAAAGCGAAACCAGAGGGCCAGGGTCGCCAGGGCGATCGCCACGACAATAGACAGGAAAAACAGGACGACTTCATAAAAGAGTTCTCCCTGTAGGCGAATGGCCGCCATTCCGGTATAGTGCATAGTACCAATCCCTAAGCCAAAAATACTGCCTCCTTTGGCCAATTCTTTGGGGCTGGGACGTTGACGGTGCAGTAAAAATAAGGCGAAGATGCTGGCCCCAACGGCAGGCAGGATCGAAAGTGCCGTAATCCAGGGATCGTAGTGACTATGGCAAGGGATAGTAAAGCCCAACATCCCAATGAAGTGCATGGCCCAAATCCCCACTCCCATGGCCGTTCCACTGAGGACGAAAAGCACGCGCCGCAGACGCTGGACTTTAACCGACTCGGCAAACTGGGCCATTAAAAAGGCCATATAGGCCGAAAAGATGGCGATCACCACCGAAAGAATGACTAAACCAGGCTCATAGGCTCCCTGGGAACCCACACGATCTCCTGGTAGCAGGAAATTGAGGGTAGAAAGGCTAACCATGCAAATAAAGGGGAGGACTCAAGGGTTTGCCTTCAGTCTAGCCAGAAATCGCTGATTAATGCGATAAAAGCTGGGTTTTTCTCCTGTCATCATCCAAGTTCTCATCAAGAATGGCGATCGCCCTTTCAAATTTGAACGCACCCCATCTAAAGCAAGCTTATAGATGGGGATTCTTATGCTAGGCTGCACTAAGTCTCCAGAGAGAACTTAGCGTAACTGGCGTTCTCAGCGAATGGGAGGAATTTTGACCTTCCCAAACCCTAGTGAATTTAGAGTTAGTAAGAACGGCATACCAATACCTTGCGGCAATATTATAAGAAGCTGAAAGATCAGCGTTATATTGTTTGCCATTTTGGAACGTGGCTTGTGAGTAGTTTTTATTACTCCGTTTCACCAGTCCAGAACCATCAAACGCATACGCACTGGTATTTTTAGGATTGACCTTAACAATCTTGCCGCCTAATTCCGTAAATTTCTGAGTGGATAATTCCACAATTCTATCTTTACACCATTGGTGAAAGCGTTGTTTTTGGAGTGAGCCATGTTTTCCACCTTTGGCCTTCCAGTTTGACAAATCCTCAAACACAATTACTGTTACTTGATGTTCTCTCGCAAACTCTATAATTTGCCGAGAAACACATTGGGCGACTTCCTCGTTGATGTTCTTGGATTTGCGATATAAACCCTTGCAGAATCCACTTGGCAAGTCTTGACCAGTAATTTTCCGTGTCTGCTTTGATTTGGTTGCAATGCGCTGTTTTCGTTGATCTCTTCGGTCTATGTCTCTAGCAGGAGAAATAAACCTCCGTGCCTTTACAGTACCGTCCCGACCAACGATAGAACAGGTTGCAGTCGTATTAATGCCAAGATCAACGGAGCAAACAAAATCAGACGGAGGCAAGATTTCTTGTCCGATTGAGACTGGCATTGATAAATGAACACTTCGTTTGGTTGCAATTAACGAAGGTGACTTAATTTGGTTGCCTTTGGTTAGATGGCGACTTTTGCCATGTTTATTGACTGGGATTTTTTCTAACCATACCCAATCAAAACCATTCCAAACTTTCAAGTCAACACTACTGAAGTTGTCATTATATTTAATTTGTTGACCCTTGTATAACGCCGGATAGCTATTACACATTGAAGTCAACTTAGGTGGCTTGTCGTAACGATGCCGCCTTTCTCCTCGTTTCCATGCCTCCCATCTTGTTACAAAACTAGAAACAATGCCGATAGCATCCTGAATAGCTGCACGGCGTAAATAACTAGGAAACTTGCGGAACGAAGAATGGTTGTTAATCGCTTTCTCGAAATACCAACCGTATTTTGGCTCTGGGTTATCAGAAGTTCTGTGAATTAGTTTTTCTAGGGCGTTTATCCGCTCTTTACTACTCAGTCCAGATAGAATTCCCCAATTCCAGTTAGTCATCAAAACAACTGGCTTCAGGAATTCACGATATTGGGTCACGGTAAGAGTCGCCAGATCACGCTGGGTCTTTGTCAAAGACAAACTCCAGATGTCTGTTCGGATCTTGGAATCAACGGAATGCTTTTTCCGCTTAGTCCCCTTTTTGGTTGACTTCTTGCCCATGACCGTAAGGCTAACCGTTTAAAGATACCATTCTAATCAGCTACAATTCAGTTGTCAACTTAGCTATCTCGATAAAATGGAGTTTAAAACGCTTAAAACCCGCTCCAATTCGGCATTTCGCCTGATTTACCATCTTGTGTTGGTAACTAAATTCAGGAAAAACAGTCTGACAGGTGAGATTCTTGACAGAATAAAAGAGATTTTTCGTACAACACTAGCTAAATGGGAATGCGAACTCATTGAGTTTGGAGGGGAGTCAAATCATGTTCATGTTTTATTTGAAGCAATCCCCAGTGTTGATCTGTCGAAATTGGTTAACAATCTTAAAACGGTATCTTCTCGGTTAATCAGAAAAGAGTACCCCACTCACCTAAAGAAATTCTATTGGTCAGAAAAACCAATGTTCTGGAGCGGAAGTTACGCATTGATTACCGTAGGAACTCACGCCTCTTTAGATAAATTAATCCAGTATGTCCAGAATCAGGAAAAGCCAGAATGAGGATGCTTCGCTTTTATTTACTGGTTTCGCTAATCCCACCTAAACTTCGTTCTAGGTGAGGACTGCGCTCAACATTATGTTCAAAATGACCACTATTTAAGATGCGGCATAGCAAGTTCGGAGAAAACTAAACCAGGATGGCATAAAGCCTGTCGCATGAGATTCCTGTTCGATAATCTGACTGGAAAACGCCAGTCCTCTAAGGGGCGATTGACGCAAGAGTTGCAATAACGCGGCCGTTCCCTGTCCGACCAATGGGTAGTAATAGGAGCAGTTCGTCAACTCTGATTGACAAACGGTTAAATGAAACCATCTGTTTGTATGATCAGTGGCATTGTTCAGTTCAGCTTGATATAACTCAAAGATTTTGGATTTCTGAGACGAGATGCCAGGACTGCCTACCCCAATCCGATGAAACAGAGGCGATCGTTGAAGAGCCACATAGGTAGCGAACAGTCCGCCATAGGAGTAGCCAAATAGTCCGGCGGTGTGGGTTTCAATTCGATAGGTTTCTACTAGACGCGGATGCAGTTCCTCACTCAGAAAAGCATAAAACTGATCGCCCGCCGGATGATGGAGATGGTGAAGGTAGAGTTTCACGCCCACAGCGTCCAAAATACCGAGTTCCACTAAGCGTTGCATAGAGGCTTCACTGATTCCTGTAGGGATATGTTCACCCGGTGGCAACAGATCCCTTGCCCTAAAAGCTAATGGGTAATGTGCCTCCTCGCCGACATAACCCACACCGACATGAATAAAGGGACGAATGGGATAAATGGGATCAAGGGTTAACAGTTGGTAGAGGGCAATTTGCGGAACAGCAACATTACCATCCATTAGGTAGATAACTGGATAACGGCGATCGGGGTAGGTAGCATAGTCAGGGGGAACCGTCACCCAAATCGCAAATCTTGCCCTTACATAGTTTGAGTAAAGCTCAAAGTAGCGCGTGAACGGCAGTATTGATGACAATAGAGGATTGGACTCTATTAGTGGCATCGGTAGCTCCTCTTCTCCCTGAACACTCCAAAACAGACTAGGGTTGTTTGACTCTGAATCGAATGTCATAGGAAATCCTCGTTGAACCACTGTCATTATCAACAGTGCCATGTACTAGCTTGCTACCATAAAAGATACAAGCCTGACCATATTCCAGTTGTAATGGAGTAAAATCAGCACGTCCCACGTCCGATTCTAAATACATACTATTACTTCCCCACACCTTAGTCACGGGTAGCCACAAGTTAATCCCCTCCAATGTTTGTCCATATTCTGCATCCGAATGAAAACACAAGATAGCTTTAGAACCATGAAAATTGACACGCATTCCAGCTAAGGGTTGATACCCTGAAATAGGAAAAAGAAAAGTTGCCACATGGTCATACAAAAGGCTCCGAAATAGATTTTCGGCCAAGGGCGCGACGGCGGCTTTAAGTGCTTTACTGATTGTCCAACTATTTTGAGTTACTTCATAACTAGGTAGTTGATTGGTGGTATTTCTGGGATTGAATTGTGGGAAAGTATGTAACTGTTCTAAATTATTTGTCCCGAAGAAATCTGAAATTAAAGCCCTAAAGTTCCAGCGTTCAGTATCGTAGCCAAAAATTAGATAATTGGGCAAAGTATATGACCCAAGTGTATAAGTTTCGGCACTGGAAAATAAGACTACGTTACCTACCATTGTCATCGTTTTATCCCCCCATTGTGATGAAGTAAGAGAGTCCTCGCCGGTTAGGGACAATGGACTCCCTT
>JAYKIP010000017.1:0-9800 GCA_035286205.1 Merismopediaceae cyanobacterium | reverse complement strand
CTGGGGCGGATGGGGCAACAGGGTTTGCACCTGGGGAATGGTCTGTAAACCCTGCCAAAGGGCTTGACTTTGTTGACAAATTTGTTGATAGCGTTCCTGGGCATGACCCCCCTGCCGATGGCATTCTAGGGCCGCTCTGAGACCTTGAAACTGGGGAAACGCGGCGGTAGCCACTTCAAAACGACTCCCCTGATTTGTCCACCCCGTCGCCATGCCCTCGGTATTGTAGGTTAAACTCCGCCACCCCACGTAGGTCGGTAAAAGCTGATCAAAATGCTTGGGATTGATGTATAACCCTCCCACCCCAGCAGGCCCACAAAACCATTTATGACCCGTAAAGGCATAATAATCTACCGCCGATTCCCCTAAATTTAATGGCACGGATCCCGCCGATTGCGCCCCATCTACTAAGACTTGAATGGCATAGTTGCCAGTATAGGAATGACAAAGGTGAACAATTTTTTCGAGGGGTAATAACTGACCCGTATTCCACAGTAAATGACTCAAGACGACGAAACGAGTACGAGGGGTCAAATGGCCTTGAATTATCTCTAAAACGGAGCTATCTGGATCATCAGTGTGTAAACTTTTTAATAACGGACATTCGGAATAGGTAATGCCAAAACGTTGGGCTAAAATTTGCAAAATGGCAATCACCCCCGGATGTTCACAATCACTAATTAGCACATGATCGCCGGGCTGCCAATCAATCCCCCACAGAACAATATTACACCCCGTTGTCACGTTATCGGTGATGGTAATGGTGCTAGGATTAACCCCCATTTCATCGGCGATCGCCTGACGTAGGGCTTGGGTTTGGGTTTGAAAATAACGATTGGCTTTAATAGAAAAGGGGCCTTCTTCCGCCAAAAATTGATAGGTCTCTAAAATCGCTTGGAGAGCCGGTTGAGGTAAAATGCCTTGGCCACCGTAGTTAAAATAAAATTTATCATTGATACCCGTAAATTGGGAACGAATTTGGGTGATTAATGCCGCATTAAGAGCCATAAAATTAAGATAATGACTAAAATTAATGCTCCAAATTATACCGCAAATTCTATTCCTCAATGGGGAATCATGTCCAGAAAAAATTAATCCGCCTCAAGACCTAAAGCCCGTAACTTCGCCGCTAACCGTTCTACTTGGGCCAGGGCGGTCTGTTTTTCCTGTTCAGAAATTAACCGGGCTTGTTCCGCCTGCTGTAATGCCTGTTCCTTCTGCTGTAATGCCTGTTCCTTTTCCCGATAACTGAGCAGATAACTTTGCTGTTGGGGAGCATAGAACCGCATTTCTCCCGTGTCCCGCTTGTAATGGAGTTCCAATCCTAACACTTGAGAGGACAAGGCATAATAGGTGGAGTGATGCTGGGCTTCCAGGGGAATGTAATTACCATTGACTAGGGTATAACCTTGCAGGGCCGGGACAAGATAATCGGCGGTGGGGTCATACTGGAAATATTCCTGCGCCCCTAGGTGGGCATACAATCCTTTTTTGATGCCTTGATCTTCGTGAACCGTACTTTTCGAGGTGATTTCCAAGACAAAATCCGGAAAATGTCCCTGTTCCTCCCAGGTTTTATAGGATTTGCGCTTTTTTTTCTCCACCCCAAAACTCACCAGCACATCCGGAGAAATGACTGATTTGGGATCGCCCTGTTGATAATAGACAAAAATGTTACCTGACACATAAACGTCGCCTTTATTTTGAAAGTAGGTGTCTAACGCTTCAACGCCATAGGTTAAATAGTCGCGGGCCACATCACTTTCCGCCATCGGTAAACCATCACTATCGGGATAATAAATGTCTGAGTATAGATCGGGAAAAGCAGTCACCATGGTCAATTTCCTCAGTTTTATACGCCCTTACTTTAACATTTAATCCAGGGATTTCGTACTGAGAACGGCATAAAAGGGATCGGGACTGATTAACCCTAGGGCTTGGAAGATACCGGCTAAGGGGGAGGTTTTGGCAATCACTTCGGGCCTTGTAAATCCCGGCACGCTCTGAAAATAGGCTTTGACTAATTGCCCATGGCTTAAATCCGTTCCTTCTCGCCACCGGGCGATCGCCTTTTGATAAAACATCCGATTGGAGAAACTAATAATCACCACACCCCCTGGGGCTAACACGCGATAAATTTCACTGAAAACGGCTTCCGGATACTGTAAATATTGCACCGAAACGGCAATTAAGACCGCATCAAAGGAGTCATCTTCTAGAGGTAACTGAGGATTTTGATTGAGATTCTGCAAAAAATAGTGATTTAATCGGGGATTTTTCGCCAATTCTTCGGCATTCATGCCATGACCTTCTACCCAGGCAAATTCCTTATCTGAGGGTAAGTGGGAGACCCAACTACTCATTAAGTCTAAAATGCGACCCTGGGACGGGAGGCGATCGCGGTAAAGTTGCGTTAATTGCTCAATAAAATGATCATCTACATGGGTAACAAACCGGGGATAAGCATAGAAAGCTTGATCATTCTGATTATCAAAACGTTGACGATCCTCTGGTCGTAAAACTAACATAAAATTTTGATAAATAATTGATAATTAATAATGAATAATTGATAATTAACAAGGAATTAAACACTGGTGAAAGAATTTTCTCCCAGGGTCATCGGCCCCAAATAACGACGTAAATAGGGCGAAAACACCTCATAAATTAACGTCAACGGTTGGCGATCATGCCAAAACACATAATGACGGCCCCAAAATGGCCCCGCCTCCCCAAACGCCTTCTCTAAATGGGGACAATGCCCATAATACAAACCCTGAATATCCCGATAGAGTTCCGTATGAAGCCGCGAAAGACTCTCCCAAATCGGTAAATTGCGATTTTCTAAATACTCATCTACGTGATCCGCATTCCACCAGGATACCGCATAGGCTAACCGTTGACCGGAGGCCGTTCTCAACCAGACCTGACGACGGAGCCAAGGCTTCGGAACCACCACAATCTGAGGCGGCGCAGAGGGTTCCTGCTCTTCTACAGGAGTCATCGCAATGACATCTACCTCCGTTTTTTCGCCGGTTAACAGTTGCAAATGACGGGTGGGGGAACCATCTCCCAAAATTAAAATTTGCCAGGGAGGAGCTAATTGCGTCGGCGGTAATCCCTGTAAAACTTGGGCTTCATTACCTTGCCAGAGACGCTCTAATGTGTACCAATCAGGGGCTAAAGGGGGCGTGAGGACGTTCAAACCGCGAACCTTTACAAAACTTAATGATTGCCCTGATCATAACAAATTGGAGCCAAATGCACAGAAAAACCGTTTATCAAAGCGTTCGGGGATTATCCTATCCTTAGTAGTGGAGAGGGGTTATACACCATCAACGCTCAACTGGGATGCAACGCCCTATCTCCTAATCATTATCCCAACATTCACAGGCAATCAGATCGCCGATTTGATCCCGCAGTAAAAAATCACTTCTTTCCAATTCGTATTCAACACAGACCCATTCGCGGGCGGGAATATACTGGCATAGGACGTAGATAGGCTGATGACGACTGACAATGCCATTGGTGACTAATTGACGGACTTCATCCTTCAGCATCGAGATAGAGTAACCGTAGGCGGTCGGGGTGGGCAGGGCTGTAATACTCATAACAGAGATACCAAATTGGTGTTTCGAGGCTTGCTAATCAGTATAGTCTAAGGGGGCGTTGGAAAAATCTCAAAAATTGCTGTATCGCTGATTACATTTTGTCGAGAGATGGCAAACCCTCATGTCATCAGTGATTGGGCGAATGTTAATAATTTTTACAGTTCACTACAAAACGTGAAGCTTTAAGGTACGGAACCCAGGGTGATCGCCGGATGAAAGCCAAAGAGCTTTCCGCTACCCCTTATAATTGTGAGGGTTAAGGGTTTTTCCTGCATTTTCGAGACATTTGACCATGTTTTCCTGGCTTTTCCCCCTGGTTGTTGCCCAAACGACTCCCCCTGCGATCCCGATCCCCGTTATTCCACCGCCCATTAATGCCCCTCCCCCTCCCAAGGCTCCCACGACTCCCCCTGAAGGGATAGTTTCCCAGGAAATTACCGTTGCCCAACCCGTGCGCCCTTTGCCAGGCAGTTTAGATAATATTCCAGTTTTAAATAGTAATAACCCAGAATTAATTTTTAACGAAGGGATTATTGTTTCCACCCTGCCGTCAATTGGGATGGGGAGTCCCTACGCCCATTTGAATTTTCCCTTTAAGGGTCGTTTTGATGTGTTTGCCCATCATGTGGTGCAGGCTTCTCCCCAGGGCAGAACCTTATATCTAGGGATATTGTTCTTTAACAGCAATCGTCAACCGGTGACCATTGATGTGTTGCAAGGCTCGGCCTATCTTACGTCGGAGGCTCTCTTTCTTGACTTACCCCCCGTTGTAGAAAATCCAGAGGGTCGGGTTTATGCGGGGCCGGGCAGTCGCAGTATGGATGATATTCTCCGGGGTAAACGCCCAACAGATCTTCCTGCTCGCTTCACCCTCGCTCCAGGGGAAAGCACCATGCTATTAAATCAGCCTTTGCCGGTTAACTATCAACCGGTACCGGGCCAACCGCCGCCCATTTCTTTGCCCCGCAATGGGTTTTCCGCTTATTATCGGCTCAATAGCAGTGGTGGGGTGTATGGAGCCAGTATGGCCATGTATGCCCCCCTAGATAACCAGGGCAATGAACGACCGCCCACCTTAGACGAGTGGGTTAATTTATTAAAAACGTCCAATTTAATGGGCCCTCGCGATCGCATTCCCCGCAATACTCAACGGCGGATCTATAGTCGCGTGGCCGGGGTTTCCCAGGGGTCAGTGTGGCAGAGTACCTTAACGGATAATGGGAGCAATACCCTCAAGATTCCGGAAACGGGGAAGGCCTATTCCTACGCCATTAGTACCCTAGAAGGGGGAAGACTTGGCACGGGTCAAAAACAATCGGCAAAAATGCTGGAACGCTATCCGGATACGGCCTATGAAGCCCATGGTAATTACGGGGTGCAGTATAGTTTGACCTTACCGTTGGTGAATCAGACTCGTCAAAGTCAACGGATTGGGATTGCCATTGAGACTCCTTTAAAACAGGATCAAACCAATGGTCAACTCCGATTTCTCACCCCACCGGCCAAAAATGTCTTCTTTCGGGGGACGGTACAGATTCGTTATACCGACGATCGCGGCCAAGCCCAAAACCGTTATTTTCATCTGGTTCAACGACGGGGCCAACAGGGAGAACCGTTAATTACTTTGACCCTGCCTCCCGGCGATCGCCGGACTGTGCAAGTGGATTTAGGCTATCCGGCGGATTCTACGCCCCCCCAACTGATTACGGTGAAAAATTTGGGAGACCAATCTTTAAGACCTCTTGGCCCCCTCCGTCCCTTGCCTTAGAAAGATGATCGGGGTCACTAACGCGCTATCCCAGGGAGAACTGGATCAATTCCGGGCTTCCCTGGGACATTGGGATGAGAACCAAGAAACGACTAACGCTGACGTTGCATTTGCATTTTTTGAATTTGCTCGATTTGATCTTTGGTTAAAATCTTTGCGACCTGGGCTTCGGTATTTTGGCGGACGGCTTGGATTTGTTGTTCTTGTTGTTGCGTTAGCGTAATTTTGGGTTGACGTTTTTCCTGACGGGCGGTTTGAATTTCTTTTTTCTGCTCGGCGGTTAGAATGGCCCCGATTTTTTGATCCGTCTCTTGCTGGACTTTTTGGAGTTGGGCTTTTTGGGCATCACTCAGGTTAATCTGGGGAGCTTGGGCCTGAGCTACCGGACCGGGCAGAGCTTGTACCCCTGGGTTCACAAAACCAGTGGAAACAACGGAAAAGGCGATCGCGGCACTGAGGAGGAGTCTTTTTTTCATAGAAAAGGGATGGTTTTGAATCTTCTCCATTATAGGAGTTTCGCTCAAAGGTTCCGGAAAAACAACGAAAAACAAGACCCCATTCTAAGGTTAAGGTTCCCCAGCCGGGGGAATAAGCCCTAACCGTCCTCTTCATCCTCAAACCGGTAGCCCGCGCCAATCACCGTTTTAATAAAAGTAGGGTTGGCTGGATCTGGTTCAACCTTCTTGCGTAATCGTCGGATATGGGTATCTACCACCCGGTCATCCCCAAAAAAGTCATTGCCCCAGAGTTTATCAATTAATTGATTCCGACTCCAGACGCGCCCCGGATAACTCATAAAGGTCGCCAATAGGTTAAATTCCAACGTTGTTAAATCTAAAATTTCTTCCGTGTGATCTGCCAATCTTCGTTTAGCAATATGTTGATCTAAATCCACTTGAAAATGACGGGTTTGATGGCCCAAGGGCGAATTTTCCACCTGCCGTAAACTGCGCCGTAATAAAGCCCGAATCCGCGCCACTAATTCCCTGGGGCTAAAGGGTTTGACTAAATAATCATCCGCCCCTGTAGATAGCCCAATAATACGATCCATTTCTTCCCCTTTGGCTGTCAACATGAGGATATAGGGGTCTTTTTTGCCCGGTTTTTGACGAATGCGATGACACACCTCTAGCCCATCTAATTTGGGTAGCATCAGATCGAGGATAATCACATCCGGTTCAAGACGCTGAAATTTTTCCAACGCCGCTAAACCGTCCTGGGCTAATTCACACAAAAAAGATTCTCGTTCTAGGGTTTCTTGAATCAATTGGGCAATTTCTGCATCGTCTTCGACTAATAAAATTTTCATACCATAAAACTTTCTATAAAACTTTTTATAAAACTTTGATCCTCCGGGAATTAATTAATGCCAATCACATATTTGCGCCATTCCTGATTACTTTCTCCCCTCGTATGTTTGGCAATTTCAAATAATAAACTACTGTAGGGACGACGGGGCTGATAATTTAACGGCATATTGGCTTCCTTGGGGGTACGATTCCCTTTTTTGACATTGCACCTCACGCAGGCCGCCACCAGGTTTTCCCAGGTATCTCCCCCTCCCCGTGACTTCGGAATTACATGGTCTAGGGTTAATTCTTCTCCCTTGTAATTGCAGTATTGGCAAGTGTGGCGATCGCGTTCTAAAAGATTACGACGAGTTAACGGAATTTCTTTATAAGGCACTTTAACGTACTGGCGCAGTCGAATGACCGTCGGGATTGGAAAACCCGTGTAAATTAATTGGCCGTTATGTTCCAGTTGCTCGGCTTTACCTTTAAGCAACAAGACGACCGCCCTTCGCCAACTGGTGATATTGAGCGGTTCATAGGAGGCATTAAGCACTAGAACCTTGCCCATGGTTCTCTACAAAAAGAGGGTAAATTTTACACCAGATGTTAACACATCTTCCCTAAGTTGGGCGTTAGGATTTTTTCTTGGGCTTGATGGGGGTAGAGAGGGAAGGGGAGGCTTTGGGAGAGGGGGAGACCTGGGGTTTAGGGGAAGCCGGGGACTTAGGAGAGGGGGAGACTTGGGGAGTGGGGGAAGGCTTGGGAGAGGGGGTTAAGCTGGGGATGGTGACGATCTGACAGTCGCTTAAACGTTTGGTTAAGTTGGTATATTCCAGGCGACCGCCATTGATTTGATATTCATCCCTGGGGTTGGGGAGATGGCCCCTGGGGGCTTCCAAACGATAATCTAAGCCTTGTTTGAAAATAATCCACTGGTTATCTTTGCGCCAACCCACTTGATCGCCAAATTTATCGTAGGCTTCGGGCATCATTAACCGTCCTGGCCGGTTGCCGGTACTGACAAAAATGCCATACTGCACGGTAAAGCCAAAGCGACCATCGGAATAGGTTTTCCAGAGGTTGTCAATGGTTTGCAAATCCCAACAGGGCAGTTGTTGAATATCTTCGGCCGTTAGCCAACCCTGGCGATCGCGTTTGGCGGCTCGGAGCATCAAAATCCGGGTCAAATCATTAGCGGCTTGCCATTGTTGGGCCTGTAGGCGTTTTTGTAGAGGGGCGTAGTCAATGCCGGTGGAGGGCGAAATTAGAGAAATCGCGGGACTAGAAGTTGGGGTCGGAGTCGCCGCCGGTTTGGTAGAAGAAACAGAGGACGGTAATGGCCCCGTTACCTGACCCGGTAAGCTCGTTTGAGCCAAGACAACCGTGAGGCCAAAGGACGGCAGGAACAGCCAGGAAAGAGCCAAACTTAAGCTTTTAATCACCACTGGGGTTCCCATAGGGTTACTTCTCAAACCTTTTGCTAAGAGGGGACATCCGCAATCATAGAATAGCATAGGAGTTATTAGGTTCCGACAAGATAGTAGCTATGGGTTTTAATTGGACGCGATCGCACATCTTAGATCTAGCCGATTGGACAGCCGAAGAGTATGATGCGGTGCTGCAAACGGCCTGTAGTTTTCGGGAAGTTTTAGCGGGACGCACAAAAAAAGTGCCGGCTCTCCAGGGACAAGTGGTGACGAATCTCTTTTTTGAACCTTCCACCCGTACCCGTAGCAGTTTTGAATTGGCTGCTAAACGGCTATCTGCCGATGTGATGAATTTTGCACCGGGCAGTTCTTCCTTGACCAAAGGCGAGACCATCCTCGATACGGCAAAAACCTATTTGGCCATGGGTACCGACATTATGGTGATTCGCCATCAACAGGCCGGGGTTCCCCAATTCATTGCCCAGGCGATGGATCAACTGCAAGCGGGGGTTAAGGTACTCAATGCCGGTGATGGTCAACATGAACATCCTTCCCAGGCCTTGTTGGATCTCTATACCATGGCCACCCTCTGGGATTATGACAATCCCCGGTTGGCGGTGTTAAAGGGAAAAAAAATTGCCATTGTGGGGGATATTCTCCATTCCCGCGTTGCTCGCTCGAATATCTGGAGCTTGACGGCGGCGGGGGCTGATGTGCATCTGGCAGGGCCTCCCACGCTTTTACCACGTCTTTTTCAGGAAATGCAGGGGCCGCATCAAACGGGAGCGTTAACCCTCCATTGGCAGTTGGCACCGGCCCTGGAAGGAGCAGAGATCGTGATGACTCTACGGTTACAAAAGGAACGTATGACGGCCCACTTGCTCCCCAGTTTGCGGGAATATCATCAACAGTTTGGCATTACCCGCGATCGCCTGAAATTGTGTCGAGAAACGGTGAAAATTTTGCATCCGGGACCGGTGAATCGAGGGGTCGAATTAAGCTCTGATGTGATGGATGATCCGGCTCTTAGTTTAATTCAAGACCAGGTGACCAGTGGCGTAGCGATCCGTATGGCGTTGTTATACCTGATTGGCACTTCCGTTAATCAGGATTAATCCGGCCATTATTTTCCTTCGTTTTTAGATACCAATGTGTGACTAAAGTAGTCAAGGTGGCGACGAAGGTTCAATCAGTCTTGAAGGTTACGAACTGTTAAGAATTAGTGCCATACCAAAGGTTATGGGTAAAATAGGTGCATTGGAATTGACAGTAACCAACTATGACAATCCAGGCAACCCAAGAACAGTTAGGAAAAATTTTAACCCCCCTCAACTACCAATTTTGGATTCCGGGCTACCAGCGACCCTACGCCTGGCAAAAGGATCAAGTCATGGAGTTGTTAGACGATTTGCTCAATGCCTTTCCGTGCAACGAGGGAGACAGTGCCGATTATTTTTTGGGTAGTATCATCCTGATCAAGGAGCCGGGGCAAGAAAAGGCCGAGGTCATTGATGGTCAACAGCGACTCACTACCTTAACCCTGTTGATGGCTATACTTGGCACGGTCATAGATTGACATTTTGCCCCCTTGTATCTTAAAGGAAGAGTGGTAGACCGATAACCCCCTTGGTCATTGAAACCGAGATTTAGTCTAGGTCGCCACTCAATTACTTCAAAAACTCGAAAAATCGCTGGGGTCAAGAAC
>JAYKIP010000016.1:0-5297 GCA_035286205.1 Merismopediaceae cyanobacterium | reverse complement strand
GAAGGGAGCAAAGTCGCCTTAGTCAATGGCCGAACCCCCATTACCCAGGCCGAAACCCAGCCCCAGCCTCCCTACGGTTGGGAAATTACCACCACTTCTGGGCCTGCCGAATTGGAGTTTGCGGAATTCTTAACCCGCAAGGGCGTAAAAATGTATAGCGCGTTTTGGTGTCCTCACTGCTACGAACAAAAACAACTCTTCGGCAAAGAAGCTTTCAGCAAAATTACCAGTATTGAATGCGATCCCAACGGTAAAAATCCCAACACTCAAGCCTGTATTGATGCGAAGATTCAGTCTTTTCCGACCTGGGAAATTGGGGGTAAGTTAGATCCGGGGGTTAAGTTGCTCGACCAATTAGCCGAAAAAGTCGGTTATACCGGTTCCAAAGACTTTAAATACACGATGCCTTAAAAGGGTTGTAAAAAAATCTGGCGGTATAGCTCCAGGGTCTTTTCTCCCCAGAGCAGGCTAAATAAAGCACCGATCGCCAAAAAGGGGCCAAAGGGAAAGCCTTGCCGACGACCTAGCCCCCCGGTGATCAAACCAATGCCCCCGGTGATTGTTCCCAAAGCACAGGCCACAAAGGCAGTTAATAACAGTAAGGGAATCCCCAGCCAAGCCCCAATCATCGCGGCTAATTTGGGATCACCGTCCCCCATGGCCTCTTGACCTAACCAGAGGGTTCCCGCCCAGCGCACTAAATCAAAAAACCATAACCCCAATACTGCGCCCCCGATGCCGGTAAATAGACCCAGGGCGAAACTGCCTTGAACCCATCCTTGATACCCTTGGAAAATCACCCCTAGCACCAGTCCGGATTTTGTTAACCCTCCGGGCAGGGTCATGGTGTCCCAATCAATCAACGATAAAGCCAAGAGCCAACTGACGAATCCCCAATAGCCGATCGCCTGTCCCGTCGGGCCAAATTGCCAAAAGACTACGCTAAATAAAACCCCCGTGATCGCCTCTACCACCGGATAACGCGGGGCGATCGCTGTCTGACACCAACGACATTTTCCCCGGAGCCAAAGCCATCCCAACACCGGCACATTTTCCGTTCTGCCCAACAGGTGTAAACAATGAGGACAACGGGAAGGCGGTTGAATCAACGATAACCTCGCCGGTAACCGGTAAGCGACTACATTAATAAAACTTCCCACCGATGCCCCAAAGGCAAAGACAAAGGGCAGAAAAATGACGGCTAACCAAAAATCCATCCGGGGGTCTCCTCAACATGATGCTCACTATAATATTAGGGAAGATGAACCGCTCATTCCGATTAACCCAACGGAAAAAACACCAGGGAGAGAAGCTATGCGTGCAGTGCTAATGGCAGGGGGAGCAGGAACCCGGCTACGTCCTCTGACCTGTGATTTGCCCAAACCCATGGTGCCGATCCTCAACCGACCGATCGCCGAACACATTGTTAATCTTCTGAAGCGTCACAATATTACCGAGATCATTGCGACTCTCCACTATCTGCCGGATGCCCTCCGGGATTACTTTCAAGATGGCCGGGAGCTTGGCGTACAAATGACCTATGCCGTTGAGGAAGAACAGCCCCTCGGAACCGCCGGTTGTGTCAAAAACATCGAAGAGTTATTAAGTGACACCTTCCTGGTGATTAGTGGCGATAGTATTACCGATTTTAATCTCTCGGCGGCGATCGCCTTTCATCGTCAGAAACAGGCCAAGGCCACCCTCGTTTTAACCAGAGTGCCAAACCCCATCGAATTTGGCGTAGTCATTACCGACGAACAGCAACGCATCGTCCGTTTCCTAGAAAAACCCTCCACCAGTGAAATCTTCTCCGACACCATTAATACCGGCATTTATATTCTCGAACCCGAAGTCCTAGAATATCTGCCCCTCAAGGAAGAATATGACTTTTCCAAAGACCTCTTTCCCCTGCTCCTCGCCAAAAAAGACCCCCTCTATGGCTACATTGCCGAAGGTTATTGGTGTGATGTCGGTAGCCTGGAAACCTATCGGGAAGCCCAATACGATGCCCTGGCCGGCAAAGTCGCCCTAGAATTTACCCACAACGAAATCTCTCCTGGTCTCTGGGTTGGTGAGAATACCATGATAGACAGTACCGCAATCCTGAAGCCCCCCCTCTTAATTGGCAATGACTGTCGCATTGGCCCCAACACCCTCCTCGACTCCGGCACCGTGATTGGCGATAACGTCACCATTGGCATTGGTGCAGACCTGAAACGAGCGATTATTGGCCATGGCACGATTATTGGCGATGAAACCATACTGGCCGGGTGCGTGATCAGTCGCGGTTGTCGTGTGGAACGTCGTACCCAGATCGCCGAAGGAGCCGTCATTGGTCATCTTTCGATCATTGGTGAAGAAGCCCAGATCAATGCCGATGTCAAAGTTTGGCCCAGTAAACGGGTTGAACCCGGCGCGATCTTAAACATTAACCTCATTTGGGGTAATACCGCTCAACGTAATCTCTTTGGTCAACGGGGCGTTTCTGGGGTGGTTAATATTGACATGACCCCGGAATTTGCCGTGAAATTGGGGGCGGCCTATGGTTCCTGTTTAAAACCTGGCTCGGAAATTGTGGTGTCGCGGGATCAACGAAATGTCTCGCGGATGGTTACCCGTTCCCTCATTGCGGGCCTAATGTCCGTCGGCATTAACATTCAAAACCTTGAAGCAACGGCGATTCCTATTTCCCGTACCATGATTCCCCGGTTAAAAGTTGTGGGTGGGATTCATGTGCGGATTCACCCCGATCGCCCCGAATACCTCCTCATTGAATTTTTAGATAGCCAGGGGATCAACATTTCCAAGGGCATGGAAAAGAAAATTGAGGGAGCCTACTTTAAAGAAGACTTAAGGCGCGTCAGTATTCCCGATATTGGCGAAATGTCCTATCCCGCCCAGGTACTGGAAACCTACCGTCATACCTTTGAAGACTTGTTAGAAGTGGATGCCCTGAGTCATAGCGGTTCCAAAATTGTCATTGATTACGTCTATGGTGTATCCGGCGCGATTCTGCCCCTGCTCCTTAGCAAATTTGGCTGTGATGCGGTGGTTCTCAATGCCAGTCTGCGACAAACCGCCGTGAGTCACGAAGAACGCGAAACCCTCCTACATCAACTGGGGCAAGTGGTGGAAGCTCTTAAAGCCAATTTAGGGGTGCAGGTTTCGGCCAATGGGGAGCAACTAATTCTGGTAGATGAATCGGGCCTACCCATTCGGGGGGAACTATTAACCGCTTTGATGGTGGATATGATGTTGGCGGCCCATCCCGGTGGAACCGTCGTCGTACCCGTGCAGGCCTCCAGTGCCGTTGAACAAATTGTCCGTCGTCATCAGGGGCGTGTTATTCGTACCAAAGCCAATCCGACTGCCTTAATGGCCGCTTCCCAATCCCATAGCCAGGTGGTTTTAGGCGGGAGTGGAGAAATGGGCTTTATTTTTCCGCGTTTGCATCCGGGGTTTGATGCCATGTTTAGCGTGGCCAAAGTGATTGAGATGTTAAAACTGCAACGGAAATCCCTGGCTCAAGTCCGTACCACTTTGCCCCGGCTCTACCATAAATCCTGTTCCGTGCGGTGTCCCTGGAAAGTCAAGGGAGCCTTAATGCGGAGTTTAGTCGAAATTCATCGCAACCATCATTTAGAATTGGTGGATGGAGTCAAAATTGTTAATCCCAATAATGACAACTGGGTGTTAATCCTACCGGATGCGGGGGAACCCCTAGTTCATATCTACGCCAATAGTGAAGAACGGGACTGGGTGGATCATCAACTAAAAATCTATCGTCGGGAAGTGGAGCGTCTGGTAGAGGAAGCCCAGGAGCGATAAGTGACGGTTCTGCGGGAGATTTTTCCCTGCCTGGATCGGGATTATCTTATTAAACCTCATCTAAACTTGAAACCCATAGTTTTTAATCTCTCAAGGCGATCCCCCTAAATCCCCCTTAAAAAAGGGGACTTGCCCCTTGCAAGTGTTTCAAAAAACTACAGTTTCCAAAATGGACGTGGTTTATCTTATTACTCTGTCTCTCCCCAGTTTTTGTTAAAACCTAAAGAGTTTTTTGTTACAACTTTCTGATTATGAACAACTGCGTATTAATGGCAACGGTGATTCGCAAGCCTGAGTTACGTTACACCCAGGAGAATCAAACCCCAATTTCCCAGATGTTGGTGGAATTTTCGGGGATGCGCCCGGAAGATCCTCCCCAAACCCTCAAGGTGGTTGGTTGGGGTAACCTTGGCACGGAAATGCAACAAACCTACACCGAAGGCGATCGCCTGATTATTGAAGGGCGACTCAGTATACAAATGGTGCAAATGGATGGCTATAAAGAAAAAAAAGCGGAATTAGTGGCCAATCGCATTCATCCCTTAACCGGCGATCATCCCAAACCCCAAACCCGCCCTGCCAGTGCCAGCTATAGTCCCCCCAAAGGTGCTGGAGATTCTACGAAGGTGATTGACCTGGATCGTTACAAAAACGCGAATCAACCCCCTGCCCCAATGCCGCCTTCTGGGCCAGAACCGTCCCTCAGTGATGAAAACCTGGATGACATTCCGTTTTAATCAATTTTCAATAAAGTTGATTGAGGCAGATGATTGCCTCCCCTGTGGACAATATTGCCGTTAGGTTCTCCCTTAATTTTCCCCCTTCACTATTTTTTTATTTCTTCGTCAACACTATGATTCCTCGTTTTTGCAGTTGGATGCTCGGTGGTCTTTTGGCCTTAACCCATATGACGAACACCTTAGCGAATCCTAGTCCTTCAAGCCTGGGTAAATTACCCAAAAATTGTCAATATCTCAAGGAAGTGGCAACGGGGCAACGGGTGATTACCAAAACGATTAGCAGTATTCTCGCCACCAATTTTGATACCGATTTTGCGGTACCGGCGGGGGTTAAATTTCGTTCCTTTAAAGCCATGATGCGACCCCAGAACGAAGCGGTTTATGGGGTGACGGTGAATTTGAAATATCCCGATAATTCCTATAGCACTGCTTTTCGTAAAGATGTGGCGATGACCCGCAATAAAGTCTATTCTTTACCGTTTCAATCCTCCACCGGGAATCAACCCTACCAAATTAATTTGAATGTGAATGGTGATAATAATAATGTGTATTCGATCGCTGTGATCGGTTGTCGGTAACGAATACCAGGAAAAAGCCTTGGCCAAGTTACAAGCACTGCCAAGGCTAAATTATTCACAAACCATTAAGGGAAAAGCGGTAATTCCTAGGCGATCACTAAAGCATCATCAATGGTCTTGTTGTAGATAATGCGGCCAGGGGTCGTCTTGA
>JAYKIP010000015.1:0-3216 GCA_035286205.1 Merismopediaceae cyanobacterium | reverse complement strand
AGCAATCGCCCGGTTAAGGATTCGACTTGGTTTCGCTGTTTTTTGTTGGTTTCGGCATTGATCAAGAAGGGACTCAGGGCAAAAATCACCATCGCGACATAGGCAAGCAACCCAAATAGACTTAAGGGAAGCCCAAACACTTTGGCATAGACACTGGTTAAAACCTGATCGCACCCAGAAACCCCGGTTGCCTGATCCACAGGACAAGCCGCTTTACCTCCGGTGAAGGAAAGAACGGTGAGGTAGGCTGTCAGTAATGCTCCAACAACAGCGATCGCCCCCATAATCAAACGGGAATAGCGATGAATCCAGGGGACATTGCGGCGACGAATCATAACCAAAAAACCCTAACTTGAGGACAACGATTGGGCAAGGTGATTCGATTTTAACAGCTTTTCCCAGGTTGTTAAGAAGAGGTGTGGTGAGGATATATCACTGGCTTTTTCTGCACCGGGGTCAGGCCATGGACTTAAAGCAGAGGTGAGCCAACGGACAAGACACCTTACCTAGGCAAAAAAGCGATGAGTCAAATCAGGAAAGTTCAGCCGCAAACGATTTAAATTGCTTTAGAATACAGCAACACGATGGCCCTAGATAGGATTATCCCTTTGTCAGAGGTCAGGTTTCTCTAAGGAGCTTGAGCATGAACGCATCAGAACACGCCAAAGGCTTAGAAGCAACGAGCAAAATTACGGCCGTTATTCACCTGTTTCGTTCCCAGTTTCCCGATGCCAGACCCGATCTCAAACCCTGGCGTAACGATCCCGACACCCAGGCTTGGGTTGATCCCCACTCCATTGATATAGGCTTTCATCTGCCCGGCTGGAGTCCTCGCTTCCAGAGTCGTAGTATGTTGGTGCAACTCCGCTTTCATCCCGATCCTATTGACCAATCTCCCCGCCTCATCGGAGTGGAAACGGTAGGCATTAACCATCAAGGTCAAGCCTGGCGATTAGCCACCGTAGATGATTGGCAAATTGTCGGACAGTCTCCCCCCGCCGCCGATATTGGGGAAAAACTACGCGCTTTTTCCCGGCAAGTCTGGGAATTATTTCAAACGCCTATTACCCTATGAAGCCGGGCCACACAGTTCTACTAACAGTTCGACGAACAATTCCACTACTCGTCACCGCCCCCAATACCGATCCCAGTATTGTAAATCTCGGCATTTTTAATATTGATTCCATCCATTAAGGCTCCGGTCACATCCGCATCATAGAGCTTGGCATAGGCCAAATTCGCCGAGGTCAAATTCGCTTGATTTAAACTCGCGTTGGTGACGAGGGCATTCTGGAGGTTGGCATTTTGTAAATTCGCCCCAGTCAAATCCGCTCCTTCTAAGTTGGCATCCTTTAAATTGGCTCCCTGCAACTTAGCATTCCGCAGATCCGCCCCAATTAAGTGCGCTCCACTGAGATCCGCGCCGCGTAAATCACAGCCTGGGCATTCCCCGGTGGTTAACAGTTTTTGCACTTGGGCAGGGTTTTGAGCTTGAACGACTGTGCCCCAAAGTAACGTCGGAATAATCACTAAACCCGTCAATAATAAGCGTTTCATATATCCTCCTCGCGCTCCTCACGCTTGTTATCTCTAGCTTAAAGAAACTTGAGGCGTTTTAACTTCACCCAACTGGGCTAATCTTCAGCATAGCCTTGTCCCAATTGTCACCGTTGCATAAATCAATGCTAACCATAGAAATTTCCACACAAATTCGGATTTTAGTAACAACGCCAACAAAAAGGCCACTTTAAATTTGATGCAATGAGGTTTTTGCAATCTGCAATAACGATTTTGGGATGAAGGAGCGTCATTAATTTATGAAACGGCTTAAACAACTAGGGGTGTTGGCCTCTAGTCTCGTTGGTTTTTATTTGGCTTTACCGATCGCCCAGGCTTTGGCGGAACCGACCCTAGAGGAAAAGTTGGCCAGTGCCCAGGTGGCGGCGGATACCGCTTGGATGCTAATTTCGACGGCGTTGGTGTTACTGATGACCCCTGGGTTAGCTTTTTTCTATGGGGGGTTTGTCGCTAAACGCAATATTTTAAATACCCTGATGATGAGTTTTGTCATGATGGGGATTATCGGCACGACCTGGGTGCTATGGGGCTATTCCCTCGCTTTTGATCCCGGTAATCCTTTCATTGGCAGTTTTAAATGGTTCCTGCTGAATGGAGTCGGGGTGGATGTGACGGGTTATTTAGCCGGTTCGGTTCCCGAAGAGGTGGTCAGTTACGCGCCAACGGTTCCCCATCAGGCTTTTATGATGTTTCAGGGAATGTTTGCGATTATTACTCCCGCCTTAATTTCCGGGGCGATCGTCGAACGGATCAGTTTTAAAGCCTACGTTTTATTTGTGGTTCTCTGGTCAACTTTTATCTATTCTCCGATGGCCCACATGGTCTGGGGTAAAGGCGGTTTTTTGGGGCTATTCGGTGGCATGAATGCCCTGGATTTTGCGGGGGGAACCGTTGTCCATATTGCCTCTGGGGTTTCAGCGTTAGTGGCCGCCATTGTTATTGGTAAACGTAGAACCTATCCCGATCGCCTTTCCGCTCCCCATAACGTCCCCATGATTTTATTAGGGGCCGGGTTACTGTGGTTTGGCTGGTTTGGTTTTAATGCGGGCAGTGCTTTGGCTTCTGGGGGATTATCCACCATTGCCTTTGTCAATACCAACACCGGAGCGGCCGCCGCCATGGTCACCTGGTTAACTCTTGAACAGGTCTTACGGGGAAAACCCACTGCCGTTGGAGCCGCGACCGGGGCCGTTGCCGGTTTAGTCGGAATTACACCGGCGGCAGGCTTTGTGACCCCCCTCTCCGCAATTTTAATTTCAGCGATTACAGCGACCTGTTGTTTCTTTGCCATTAGTTTCAAAGTTAAATTTGGCGTAGATGATAGTTTAGATACTTATCCCGTCCATGGTGTAGGCGGAACCGTTGGGGCTATTTTAACGGGGATTTTTGCCACAACCAGCGTTAATGAATTTGGTAAAGATGGTTTACTCTACGGCAATCCGAGTCAATTATTAATCCAGTTGTCCGCAACGATTATTACCTATATTTTTGCCGGTGCGGGGACTTTTCTACTGTTGAAACTGGTAGATAAATTAGTCGGATTACGTCTCAAACCGGAAGCTGAATTTCAAGGAATGGATATTAATGAACACGGTGAAGAAGGTTATGGAGAGGAATTTGCGGGCGGCATGAGTAGCG
>JAYKIP010000014.1:0-9539 GCA_035286205.1 Merismopediaceae cyanobacterium | reverse complement strand
CTATGAGTTTAACGGGACAAAAAATCGGCATCTTAATTGAAAGCGACTTCTATGAACACGAAATTTGGTATTACCATTATCGGTTTATGGAGGAAGAGTGTGAACTGCATTTTCTCAGTCGTCTTTGGGGCCAGCCTTACCTCACCTTTAAAGGCCATGAATATCACGCGCCCTTTGAGTGTCATCGCAGTTTTGAAACCATTGATGACCGGGAATTAGAAACCTATTCAGCCATTATTGTCCCGGCGGGCATGGTGTCCGATCGCCTGCGTTACACCGAGGATGTTCGACAATTATCACCGGCTACCACCTTTTTAAAACGAGCCTTTGCCAAAAAATCCGTCATTAAAGGCATTATTTGCCATGGGATGTGGTTAGTCTCGCCGGCCCCGGAATTGGTCAGAGGTCGCCGCGTGACTTGTCACAATAATCTCTACGGTGATGTGGTGAATATGGGAGCCATTTATGTGGATCAAGATGTGGTGGTGGATGGGGATTTAGTCACGGCTAGAACCGGGGGCCACGCCCATCTCTTTGCCAGGGAAATTATTAATTTTTGTTACCGGATGAAGTATAGTCATCGGCGTTAACTAAACTTTAGAGATATTGAAGATTGACAACCCCCCTAGGAGGTATTTAGTCAAATGGCGATCGAAGAAACTCCCCCTCCCTCTACGAAGCAACCCCTCTTATTTGCTGTCCATGGCAACGAACGCATTAATGCTTTTAGCGATGGGGTTTTTGCGATTACCATTACGCTATTGGTGTTGGAAATTAAAGTTCCTGAAATTCCCCACGAATTGGTGGCTACGGAATTAATGCCGAAGTTAACCCATTTATTCCCCTTTATTATGAGCCATGTGATTAGCTTTTTCGTGTTGGGGATCTTTTGGGTGGCCCATCACAATATGTTTGCCCATATTAAAAAGCATGATCATGTTCTGCTCTGGCTCAATCTCCTGTTTTTACTCTGTGTGGCCTCTGCCCCTTTCCCCACTGGTTTATTGGGAGCCTATCCTGACCAGGCGATCGCCGTGATGATTTACTCCGGGGTATTAGCGGTGACGGGTTTATCGTTAGATCTGATTTGGTGGTATGTCACGACTTACGGGTTAGTGGATGGAGAAACCGATTCCGAATTTGTTCGTTTTGTCCATTGGCACATCTGGAAAGCTCCCATTTTTTATGGATTGGCCTTTGTCTTTGCCTTCTTGAATTGGTTAGCCCTGGCCAAATTAATTTTAATCGGGGTCACCATTTTTTACATTATTCCCAATGCCCTAGAGCGCACCCACTACAAACGCTTAAATCGTCGCTTTAATCAGTAGAGATTAAGGGTTAACGCGCTTAACGTGAGTCTAAATTTTCGTTATTTTCCCCTTATTTTAGTGAATCTTCTATGACGAACATTGCTTTCCCCTTTTCGGATTTAATCGCCGGTTACGTCACCTTTTTTGATGCGGACAGCGACACTTTCGGCTTAAAAACCTCCGATGGCCGGGAATTTAAAGCCACAATCAGTGCCATGGCCTATGCCAAAATCATCCAAAACTTTGAGGAAGGCTACCCCGATGCAACGGGCAGTATGCGCTCTATGTTAGTGCCGGGACGGTATCTCTTTACCTACGGGGTATTTTATCCCGACAGTGAATTTTTTGATGTTAAACAAATTGTTTTCACCGGCAGAACGGCTCAGGATCATGTCTTTGAAAAACAAAATTGGTGGATTCAACAGGTTAATGCGTTAGGGAAATTCTATCTCAAAGCCCAATTTGATGACGGGCCAGTGGATTACCGCAATTATCGCACCAATTTAAGCTTGACGGGGGAACGTTCCGATGTCAATTTTCGCCAGGAAACGGACACGATTTCTCGGTTAGTGTATGGCTTTGCGACGGCTTTTTTGATGACCGGTGATGACCGCTTTTTAGAAGGCGCAGAAAAGGGGACGGAATACCTCCGCGAGCATATGCGTTTTGTGGATTTAGACGAGGGTATTGTCTATTGGTATCACGGCATTGACGTGAGGGGCAGTCTCGAAGAAAAAATCTTTGCCTCCGAGTTTGGGGATGATTATTACGCCATTCCCGCCTACGAACAAATCTATGCGTTGGCTGGCCCCATTCAAACCTATCGTTGCACCGGCGATCGCCGTATTTTAGACGACGCAGAAAAGACCATTAAATTATTCAATGATTTCTTTTTAGATAAATCGGAATACGGCGGGTATTTCTCCCACTTAGATCCCATTACCCTAGATCCTTTAAGTGATTCTTTGGGAGCCAATAAAGGCAAGAAAAACTGGAATTCTGTCGGCGATCATGCCCCTGCTTACTTGATTAATCTCTGGTTAGCAACGGGTAAGCAAGAATACGCTGATATGTTGGAATATACCTTCGACACCATCGAAAAACGCTTTCCCGACTACGACCATAGCCCCTTTGTGCAGGAACGTTTCTATCAAGACTGGAGCCACGATACCACCTGGGGGTGGCAACAAAATCGTGCGGTCGCGGGCCATAACCTGAAAATTTCCTGGAACCTGATGCGGATGCAAAGTCTGAAGGCTAAGGAGCAATATGTCAATTTAGCCTGCAAAATTGCTGATATGATGCCCGCCGTCGGTAGCGATCAACAACGGGGCGGCTGGTACGATGTGGTAGAACGGTTATTAGGGCCTGGTGAAAAATTCCATCGTTTTGTTTGGCATGATCGCAAAGCCTGGTGGCAACAGGAACAGGCCATTCTCGCCTATTACATTCTGATGGGCTGTTTAAACGAACCAGAATACCAACGGTTAGCACGGGAGTCGGCCGCCTTTTATAACGCTTGGTTCCTGGATTTAGAAGCAGGGGGCATTTATTTCAACGTCTTAGCCAATGGCATTCCCTACCTAGCGGGCGGTAACGAACGGGGTAAAGGCAGTCACTCCATGAGCGGTTATCACTCCTTTGAACTCTGTTATCTCGCCGCCGTTTATACCAATTTGTTGATTACCAAACAGCCCATGGACTTTTACTTTAAGCCCATGCCCGGCGGTTTCCCTGATAATCTTCTGCGGGTTTCGCCGGATATTTTACCTCCCGGTAGTATTCGCATTGGTAGCTGTGAAATTGATGGAGAACCCTATAGCCATTTTGATGCCCAGGGGTTAACCGTGACCTTACCTAAAACCAGCGATCGCGTCAAAGTAAAAGTGCAAATTGTCCCCAACTAAGGGGGTAACGGGGTGAAAGGAATGAGTATTTGTAGCTCAATTGATGTCCTTTCTCCCTGACAGAAAAAACTTATTTTCTATAGACTAACCATTCTTAAAATTGTCGAGAAAGCCCCCATGGAAGAAAAAAAACTGCTCATCGAAACCACAACCCAGGACAAGGTTCAAATTATTTCCCTGATAGGAGAAATTGATGCCAATACAGCCCCCTCCGTTACCAACACAGTTCTTCCCCTCATTGGAAGTAACAGTAAAATTCTTTTAGATATGACCAAGGTTAGCTATATGTCTAGTGCTGGGCTAAGAACCTTATTATCTCTCTATCGTCAGATAACACCGATGGCGGGGGGTTTGGTCTTAGTGGGTCTATCCGAAGAAATTCAAGACACCATGACCGTTACGGGCTTCCTAAAATTCTTTAAAACCAGTCAAACAGTTGCTGAGGGATTAGCAATCTTGACATAATTGACCGAATTTTAACCTCCGTTTTTCACGATATTTTCGCCCTTCTCCTCTTACTTTTTTCTGTGAATTATCACCATGTCCCTAGATCGCATTGATGTTCATCCGACCCATCGCTACGGTGATTTTCAATTACGCAGTGGCAAGCCCTTTCCCTTTGGGGCCACCCTCGTTCCCGGCGGGGTGAATTTTTCGATTTTTTCCAGTCATGCGGTTTCCTGTTCCCTGGTGTTATTTCAGAAGCACGCCCGCGAACCCTTTGCTGAAATTCCTTTTCCCGATGAGTTTCACATTGGCAATGTGTATTGTATGGTGGTTTTCGATCTGGATTATGAGAATTTAGAGTACGGCTATCGTATGGATGGCCCCAATAATTTTGCCCAGGGTCATTGGTTTGATTCCCGTAAAGTTCTGCTCGATCCCTATGCGAAAAACATTGGGGGGCGGGATGTGTGGAAGGTGACACCCGATTGGTCAAATCCCTACCAACACCGGGGCCGCATTGCCTTTGATGATTTTGATTGGGAGGATGATCGCCCCTTAGAAATTCCCCCGGAAGACCAGATTATCTATGAAATGCACGTTCGCAGTTTTACCGGTGATCCGTCGTCAGGTATTAAAGAAAGTCATCGGGGAACCTTTGCGGGGATTCAAGATAAGATTGCCTATCTCCAGGAATTGGGAGTCAATGCGATCGAATTAATGCCGATTTATGAATTTGATGAATTTGAAAATAGTCGTCCTAATCCGGAAACGGGGGAATTATTACTAAATTATTGGGGATATAGCACTGTCGGCTTTTTTGCTCCGAAGGCTGGTTATGCCGCGACTGGCAAATTTGGGATGCAGATTGATGAACTCAAAAATTTAGTGAAAGAACTCCATAAAAATGGCATTGAAGTCATTTTAGATGTGGTGTTTAACCATACCGCCGAAGGGAATGAAAAAGGCCCAACTATTTCATTTCGGGGGATTGATAATAAGACCTATTATATGTTGACCCCGGAGGGCTATTACTTTAACTTTAGCGGTACAGGAAATACCCTCAATTGTAATAACCCGATCGTGCGGGGCATGGTTTTGGATTGTTTACGGTATTGGGCGGCAGAATACCACATTGATGGTTTCCGTTTTGACCTGGCGGCCATTTTAGGACGAGATCCCTGGGGCGCACCGTTGGCGAATCCGCCGTTATTAGAAAGTTTAGCGTTCGATCCAATTCTCGCCAAGTGTAAGTTAATTGCCGAAGCCTGGGATGCGGGGGGATTATATCAGGTGGGGTCTTTCCCGGCCTTTGGGCGTTGGGCGGAATGGAATGGCAAGTACCGAGATAGTTTGCGGAAGTTCCTCAAGGGGGACGGCAATGTGGGGGATGTGGCCCAACGGTTACAGGGGTCTCCGGATCTCTATGCCGTTTCGGGGCGATCGCCGGCCACTTCGATTAACTTTATCACCTGTCACGATGGCTTTACCCTGATGGATTTGGTGTCCTATAACCATAAGCACAACGAGGCCAATGGGGAAGGCAATAACGACGGTAGTAACGATAATGATAGTTGGAACTGTGGTTGGGAAGGGGCCACCGATGACCCTGGGATTAATGCCCTGCGTCGTCGTCAGATTAAAAATGCGATCGCCCTCTTGATGGTTAGCCAGGGAGTTCCCATGCTCTTAATGGGGGATGAAATGGGCCGCACCCAACAGGGTAATAACAATACCTATTGTCACGATAACGCCCTGAATTGGTTGGACTGGACATTATTAACCCAGGAAAAAGACCTCTTTCAATTTGTGCAACACTGTATCGCCTTCCGCAAAGCCCATCCCGTGTTACGCAATCCCAACCATTTTCGTAACTGTGATTATGTGGGGAGCGGTTATCCTGATATTAGTTGGCATAGCAGTCGGGCCTGGTATGTGGATTGGTCATCAGCTCATCATTTAGCCTTTATGCTCTGTGGTCAACACGCCAAACAAGGCCAAAAACCCGATGACGACCTCTATGTGGCCATGAATATGCACTGGCAAGCCTGCTGGTTTGAATTACCCCAACCGACTCAGGGTAAACGATGGCATCTTTTTGCCAACACCAGTGTTCCGAGTCCCCAGGATAGTTATAACCCCGGCACGGAAACCCCTTTAGAAAATCAACAGGGGTGTCTCCTCGGCGATCGCTCAGTGGTAATCCTGGTGGCGAAATAACCCCAATTTTATTTAGATTAACCCTTTGACTTTATTGAGAAACAACTATGGCTTTTGCAACTTCTCTCTCGGTGACCGATTCCATTGCGACCATTTTCCTAAAAGGAGACCTAGATGCAAGTACGGCAGATTCCTTAAAACTCAAGATCGAAGAAGCCGCTAAGTATGAACCCAAACCCACCAAATTAGTCTTACATTTTGAGGAATTGAAATATATGGCTAGCGCGGGTCTGCGGATGCTAATTTTTTCCAAACAGCAGATGGGTAATGATGTGAAGCTCTACATCTTCAAACCCAATCAAATGGTTTGGGATACCTTAACTAAAACTGGTTTTCACCATAGTTTAAAGGTGTTAGAGACGTATGATTTAGCAGAAATTGCCAAACTTTAATTATCCTGTCTTGTTGCTAGTAGGGTCGGGGCGTAGGTGATACGTCCCCAGAAAATTGTATGAATGATTTCCCTGACGATTATGACCAATTGACTACCGAACTGGCCCAAATACGCCAACAGGTTGTTCAGTTAGAACAGAAAAATGCTGTTTTAGAAAGCCAACGGCAACTGATTGAAAACGTCGTCTTAATGACCCGCGACTGTCTGAGTGAGGAGCATTGGACAACCTTCTCGAAAAAGTCGAATCTTATCGAGAATATTATTCACGTTATCTATTCATCCCCTGAAGAAGAAGGCTTACAAACCTCTCTACAAAGTATCCTCGACACAGCCGTTGAACTGACCAAGGCGGATAAAGGCAGTCTATTTTTATTGGATACCCAGGGAGTCGTCATTCGCAGTATTTTGACCCGCAGTGATCCCAATCCCGAAGAGCGAAAAACCTTGATCCATTTGGTTTTAGATAAGGGACTGGCCGGCTGGGTCTATCACCATCAGCAATTAGGCCTAATCCACGACACGGCAAGCGATGACCGTTGGCTAACCTTACCCAATCAGCCCTACCAGGTGCGATCAGCCTTAGCGGTGCCGATTATGCGGGGGAAAGAGGTGTTGGCCTTGATTACCCTCTTGCATTCCGAAGCCGGTCATTTCAGTGAAGGGATAGCCAGTCTGATGGAAATCACCGCCAAGCAGATTGCCCTCACCCTGGAAATGGTGGCGATCAAAATGGCGTTCAGTAAGGAGCGTTCTACCCATAGTATCCAGAAACAATTGCTAGAAAATTTGTTAGAAAAAGCCCAGGATGACCAGGAAGAAAATGTTCTCAAAACCACCCTGCAAAAAATTGTTGACCTTTCGGCGGAGCTGACCAATGCTCCCAGTAGCAGTCTGTTTCTCCTGGATACCCATGGCAAAATTGCCGATGCCATTCTCTCCCGTCGAGAAGTGACTCCCCAACAACGAGCCACGCTGATCGGGAGTGTGTTAGACCGGGGTTTAGCCGGTTGGGTCAACAAACATCACCAACTGGGATTAATTAGTGATACGGAAACCGATGAACGGTGGTTAACCCTACCCAATCAACCCTACGCAGTGCGATCGGCCTTAGCTGTGCCCATTTTACGAGGGGATCAACTGTTGGGGATTTTGACGCTTCTCCATCCGGAAGTGGGGCATTTTACCCATGAAGTGGCGGATCAAATGCAGATGACGGCTGACCAAATTGCCCTGGTATTAGAAAACGCCCGTCTTTATTCCAAGCTCGACCAGTATTCCAAAGCCCTGGATAACGAACTGAAAAAAGGGCGACAGATTCAAATTGATTTTTTACCTTACGAACTTTGTCAATTACCGAACTGGGAAATTGCCGCTTGTTTTTATCCCGCTCGTCAGGTAGCTGGGGATTTTTATGATTGTTTTTATTTGCCAGACACTGGCCAAGTGGGTTTAGTCATCGCCGATGTTTGTGATAAAGGGGTGGGAGCGGCTTTATTTATGGCTCTTTTTCGCAGTTTAATTCGGGTTTTTGCTCGACAATCAAACATTCGCGTCCAGACTTCTACTATCTTGGAGAAAGAGCAACCGCTCCAAGGCTGGGTAGGCAGTCCAACCCTAAATCGGGAACATCTCAATGCGTTGCAGGCGGTGAAATTAACCAATGATTATGTGGCTATTATTCATCCCAATTTATGTATGTTTGCTACCCTCTTTTTTGGGGTACTTGACCCGGAGAGTGGTCTATTCACCTATGTGAATGGTGGTCATGAACCCTTATTTATTCTTCACCAGGGAGAAGTTAAACAAACGTTAGAACCAACAGGCTCCGCTGTGGGGATGATGCCGGATTCCGAATTTCACCTAGGGCAAATTATCCTAGAACCTGGGGATATTTTGTTTGGCTATACAGATGGAGTCCCGGAAGGCAAAAATGAGGAAGGTGAGTTGTTTAAAATGCAGCGATTGTTACCGATCCTAACTCAGCCAACGGAGTCCGCCAATCAACTTCTTGACCGCATTAAAACCGAGCTTTTTGCTTATATTGGTGAGGCTCCCCAGTTTGATGATATTACGATGATTGCGGTGCTTCGTCAGGAGACCCCATAAGTCTGGTATCCATTTCTAGCCTTGAATACTAAGCTTTTTTTCAAAATTTGTTTTTGCCTTGCAAATTTTGTTGAGTTATTCATTATTAACTGTTAATTCTCTATTTATTTTTCTGAGGATAAATTACGCTATGGAAACCCTTACTGTTCCCGGAACCTTAGATTCCCTTGCCCCGATCGCCGAGTATGTGATGGCCGCGGCCACGGAGGCAGGTTTAGAGAAAAAAGCGGTTTATAAACTACGATTAGCGGTAGATGAAATGGCTTCTAATATTATTATCCATGGTTATGAGGAAGCAGGGTTAACGGGCGAGATTGATTTGACGGCTAGGTTAACCGAGGAGCAGTTAATTGTCGTCCTAGAAGATACGGCGGTGGCCTACGATCCCACGACCCATCATTTGCCAACGGAGGAGGATTTAGCCCGTTCTTTGATTCAGCGTCCCCATGGGGGATTAGGGATTTTTTTGGTGTTAGATGGGGTAGATGATTTTTCCTATGAACGGGTCGGCGATCGCAACCGGAATACTTTTGTAATGAAGTTGCCAACCCCAACAGCCTCCCATTGATTATTGATAATGAGTGATATTAACGATAAAGATCAACAATACGGTTTGTATTTTAGTGATATGATTGGCGATCACATCCGTCCTGATGTCGAGAGTGATTGGCAATTTACAGAGGTTGGGATCGATCCCATGTTAACGCCGCCCTATCTTCTTTTATTGCTGGCAGATAAGAGAGGTAAATGTCATATTTATGATCCCGCTAAGAATTATGCAGTCATCTTTGCGAGTGATAATTATGAAACTGCTAAGTTATGGCTTTTAGAGGATGAGTATGAGCCAATCGTAGGACGATTATCTTTAGAGGATTTACTGGTCTGATTTTTTACCAAAAGTATCGTCAGTCAAAGGTTAGGGATTACCGGAAGACTTGGTAATGATCCCCCAGGCATCTACCTCTTTACCAAGGGGTTTGACTTGAGGTAATAGAATTTGATCGAGGGCATGGGGAGCAATCAAAATATAGGGCTGTTCTGTCTGTTTCCAGTAATCTTGTAACTTTTTGAAGCTGATGGGTAATACCCGGCGATCGCTGTAGAAGTTGAGGGCGGTGTTTTCCTGGGGCAAAGTCCCATAAAGGGTTTCCTTGGCAG
>JAYKIP010000013.1:0-4861 GCA_035286205.1 Merismopediaceae cyanobacterium | reverse complement strand
TAAACCGCAGGTTTTTAGATAATCCCCAACAGCAACCCCGTACAATTGAAAAATAGCATATTCTGTTGAAAGATCCGTCAGACTGACCTGATCCATCGGAAAAATATAGCGATCCATCCAATTCAGTAAAAACTGACGACGTTGGTCAGAAAGATGAATGAGAAGGGAATCTTCCTGTTTATAAGCTGTCGCTAAATCAAGGGTACGCCCGGTGGAGTTAACAAATACCGTCAGACAATGATAACCCACCTTTAAACGATTAATATTGTTAGTGGTTTGGTTATGTAAAAATCGGACATGATCTTCCCCGTTCAACGCCAGTAAAGCACTCTCTGTCGGGGCATAAAAACTTAACCCCTTGGAAACCTCTGATAAATTGGCGATCGCCATATTTTGCTCCTCAATTCCCCAAAATTTGATTTAATTTGATTTAATTTGATTTAATTATGCAAAGTTGTAAAAATTAATTTAACACAAAAATTAACCGGAGTGTTGCCAAATTTAAGCCTCAACTCCGTCCGGCAAAGCCGCAAAAATACGCTGAATTAATCCCTGGGTTTTATCATCGAGGGTGTGCCAATCCACTTCCCCTTGGTCATTTAATAATGTGGGGTCGAGGGTGACGATATGATCTCTTTCCGTCTGGGACTCCTGAAAAGGGTGGGGATGATAATTTAAAAAACAAATTTGAAAACATAAATCCCAGAGATCGAGGGTTAAATGATGCTCCTGACGACGGAGATGGAGATGATAGCCGGGGTACGGTTCTAAAACCTCCTCGTACTGACCCTGCCAAGGGGATGTTTCTAAGGTTTGGCGTAAATGATCAATCACACGAATTAACGTGGGTTGCATTAATAATTCGGCTTGCTCCCAATCCTGAGCGTCTTTAAAAACCGGTTTGATCATAGAGAAATTAAGCCCATGAATAAAGTTTAATTAACCTGAATTTTTTTACAGATGATCCAGTTATCTAATCATCAGGAAATTGCCAACAGGAAATTGTTTCAACGTTGGAACTTTGACAGTGAGGACAGTTAACCGTTCGGCAAGAATCCACCCATTCCCAATCACAAGCTCGACAATGACAGAAAATATTATGGCGATCGGCTTCTGCCAGGTTAGTAAACCAGGTTTGGAGTTCTTCTGTCGAAAATTGACGCATCATTTTCTATCCTCAGGATTGGCAAACAAGGAGAATCTCAAACCGATTTAATCACAAAAATCCGTTCAATGACTTCCTCGACCACCTTATCCGGGGTAGAAGCCCCAGAGGTTACCCCCACCACAATCGCCCCATCGGGTAACCAGGGTTGGGCAACTTCCAAATCTTTCCCTAAAGGCTTGTGTTCGACTTGATTTCCTGGGCCAATGCGACTGGCACTATCAATATGATAGGAAGGAATTTGATGCTCGATCGCAATTTCCTGTAAATGGGTCGTATTCGAGGAGTTATAACCCCCAATCACCACCATTAAAGATAGGTTATCTTCCACCAGATTAAACATCGCATCTTGACGTTCCTGGGTCGCATCACAGATGGTATTAAAACTCATAAAATGCTCATTTAAGACCGTCGGGCCATACTTTTTCAGGAGAGTTTTCTCAAAAAGTTTACCAATTTCCTCTGTCTCACTTTTAAGCATCGTCGTTTGATTGGCGACCCCTAAACGCACTAAATCCCGGTCGGGATCAAAGCCCTCGGAATAGGCATTTTTAAATTTTTCGAGAAATTCCTGAGCATTGCCACCTTGTAAAATATAGTCACAAACGTATTGGGCTTGGGCTAAATTTAACACGACTAAATAGGTTCCCGCAAAGGAGCTAGTAGCAATAGTTTCTTCGTGATTATATTTACCATGAATAATCGAGGTATAGTCTTTCTTTTTGTGTTTTTCGACGGAGTTCCACACCTTAGAAACCCAGGGGCAAGTGGTATCTACAATGGTGCAACCCTTATTATTTAATAATTGCATTTCGGCCACACTGGCTCCAAAGGCGGGTAAAATCACCACATCTTGGCTTTCCACAGGGCTAAAATCCTTAAGTCCTTGCTCCACCGGAATAAAATTCACGTCCATTTCCCGTAGGCGTTGATTAACGGAAGGATTATGAATAATTTCGTTGGTGATCCAGAGTTTTTGGTTCGGAAAATGTTGGCGGGTTTCGTAGGCCATGGCCACCGCTCTTTCCACTCCCCAACAAAAACCAAAGGCTTCGGCCAGGCGAATGGTGACATTCCCCCGTTGTAAGCGATAGTTATTATGGCGAATTTCTTGGATTAAGGAACTTTGATATTCGGTATTCATCACGCCCATCACTTCCTGGGTATGACCAAATCCTCGGCGGTGATAATTATCAGATTGTTGTAGCGATCGCTTAAAGGCTTTAGTGTCCATGGGGTAGTAATTCAGCGAATAGTGAATAGTGAATAGATTGGTGGTTAATTGCTGGGAGTGGGTTGAGATTCCAGATACAGGAGAAATTCTAATAATTCTTCATCGGATAATAAATGCCGCGATCGCTTGCCGTAGGTTTGTAACAAGTAATTTTTACCCTGGTCGTTTGTCCAACCGAGGCGTTTCAATTCTAAATTAGTGCGAGTAATCACCTCTGTAAAATCAACGGGTTGACTGAAATCTAAGGGGGGGGGAGTCGCGCCATTGGTGGAGGTGGGTTCCGTCTTGCCTAGTTCAACGGTTTCGGTGACGAGAGTTAATTGGGGTTCGGGTTCGACAAAGGCGATCGGTTCGGTCAGGGTCAACGGCTCCGGTTCCGGCAGAGGTAATTCTTCCGGGATGGGAGGTTGCGGCACTTCTGTCGGGATAACCGCTTGGGTTGGAGTTTCCGGCTCTTTTGCCGGTTCTGGGGCCGGTTCTACGGCGGGTTCTTCCTCGGCAAGGGTTAACGGTGGCTCACTTAATAATGGCTCGCTTAATAATGGCTCAGAGGCAACGGGTTCCGGGGCCAGGGTTTCCAAAGGCAAAACCTCGGCTGGGGGTTCTGGGGTCAGGGTTAATAACGGTGGTTCCGGGGGAGATGGGGAGACAGGGGGGGGAGCTTTGACCGCTTTTGCTGTTTTTGTTGTTGGTTCAAGGGGGGGCGTGGGAGCCGGGGAGATGGGGGCGTGGGTTTTAGAAGGAACCGGTGCGGATACGGATTTTGCTGGCTCAGGGGTGGCGGTGGGTTGCTCCACGACCGGCGGTAAATTTGACGGCTCCTCGAACGGCTCCTCTAACAGGGGTAAGTCCAATAAAGCCAAGGCCCGCGATCGCGCTGTATCCTCCGCTGTTTCTAGGGTAGCGGCGGCGGCCATACCAGAGGCCAGGGCAATCCCATCTACCTTAATCGTGGCTCTGACCAGATACAGCCCATGGTCAATCATTAAAAGCTCACTGGTAAAACTCCCTAGGGGAAATTGCCGACGAAATTGCTTCAACATAAAAACCCATAAACGAACCGCTTTCCATCGTACCAGACCTTTCCCTGGGATGCAGACGGGAACCGTTTCTCTCACCGAGATCATCCCCGAACCGCCCCCAAATTCCCCGGATTTCCCGCTTTGTCTTAGGCAATATTAAGCAAACATTAAAAAAATATTACGAAATGTAACGTATAATAGCCAACGGTGTGTTTTACAGAATGAGAGAGTATTCATGCGCGTTGCGATCGCTGGAGCCGGTTTAGCGGGTTTATCCTGTGCCAAATACCTGGCGGATGCGGGGTTTACCCCGGTCGTTTTGGAACGTCGAGACGTATTGGGGGGTAAGGTGGCCGCCTGGCAGGATGAAGATGGTGATTGGTACGAAACGGGCTTACACATCTTTTTTGGGGCCTATCCCAATATGTTGCAACTGTTCAAAGAATTAGGCATCGAAGACCGGTTGCAATGGAAAGAACACACCATGATTTTTAATCAGCCGGAAAAGCCCGGCACCTATTCGCGGTTTGATTTTCCCGATATTCCTGCGCCGTTGAATGGGGTTTTAGCGATTCTCAGAAATAATGATTTATTAACTTGGCCGGAAAAAATTCGCTTTGGTCTGGGGTTATTGCCGGCCATGGTGCAGGGGCAAAGTTATGTGGAAGCCATGGATCAATATACCTGGTCAGAATGGATGCAAAAGCAAAATATTCCCCCTAGGGTGGAAAAAGAAGTGTTTATTGCCATGAGTAAGGCGTTAAACTTTATTAATCCAGATGAAATTTCAGCAACTATTTTATTAACCGCTTTAAATCGTTTTCTTCAGGAAAAAGAAGGCTCAAAAATGGCCTTTTTAGATGGTTCGCCTACGGAAAGATTATGTCAGCCGTTAGTGGATTACATTGCGGAGCGGGGAGGAGAAGTGAGATTAAATGCTCCCTTAAAAGAGATTTTACTGGCAGAAGATGGTTCTGTAAAAGGCTTTTTAATTCGGGGATTAGAAGGCCAACCGGATGAAGTGGTCACGGCGGATCTCTACGTTTCAGCGATGCCTGTTGATCCCTTAAAAGTGTTGTTACCGGCAACCTGGCGCGATCGCCCAGAGTTCCAAAAATTACAGGGGTTAGAAGGGGTACCGGTCATTAACTTACATCTTTGGTTCGACCGCAAATTAACCGACATTGATCATTTACTGTTCTCGCGATCGCCTTTATTGAGTGTCTATGCCGACATGAGCAACACTTGTAAGGAATATAGCAACCCGGATCGTTCCATGTTGGAATTGGTTTTAGCACCCGCCCAGGACTGGATTAGTCAATCCGATGAGGCGATTATTGCGGCGACCTTGGCAGAATTAGAAAAACTATTTCCCCAGCATTTCCAAGGAGATAATCCCGCCAAATTGCTCAAATCCCACGTCGTTAAAACCCCGCGATC
>JAYKIP010000012.1:0-2614 GCA_035286205.1 Merismopediaceae cyanobacterium | reverse complement strand
AATCTTCTAATAATTCTTTAAGTTCTCGTTGACTGCGCCTAATCGTTTCTGACCATCCCCGATAATCAAGATTATAGTCAGAATAGCAAAGTTTAAGACAATGCTCTAGCAGGGTTATTAACCGATTGCGTAGCTCTCGTCTCTGGCTTTTACCCAACTGCTCGATTTCCTCAATTAAACTTTCCCAGTCAACACTATCATATTTTTTTTGTTGCAATAGATTAATCGTGTCGTCTAGCCAAAGAAGATAATCAGTTTGGGTTATCATTGCCTGGATTTATTGCTTACAACCATCAATTATAGGCGATCGCCCCCTGAAACAGCGTAAACCGTATATCAAGGGACTATAAATATTCGATTTCTTCACAAAGGCATCACACCCTGAGTAAAACTTGAGTACCTAAAAAGGCGGCACCCGGATTTGAACCGGGGGTGGAGATTTTGCAGACCTCTGCCTTACCACTTGGCTATGCCGCCAGGTCATGTTTTTCGATTATAACAGAGTTAGGCGCAATTTTCTATACTAGAAGGAGATTCCTCTAAAACGTGATGACACTCCTATGGCTCGCATCGTCATTATTGCTGGTTTTGAAAGTTTTAATGCCGGCCTATACCGTCAAGCCGCCCAACTGGCTCAAAGTCGGCGTCCTGGGTTAGAGGTGCTGATCTTCAGCGATCGCCAACTCACCACCGAACCGGCCGCGATCGCCCAAGCCTTGCAGGGAGCAGATGTCTTTTTTGCCAGCTTAATTTTCGACTATGACCAAGTGCTATGGCTACAGGAACGGGTACAAGATATTCCTATCCGACTGATTTTTGAATCCGCCTTAGAATTAATGAGCTTAACCCAGTTGGGTAATTTTAAAATTGGCGAAAAACCGAAAGGAATGCCGAAACCCATTCAATTTATTTTAAGTAAATTTTCCAGTGGCAAAGAAGAAGATAAACTCGCCGGTTATTTAAGTTTTTTGAAAACGGGGCCAAAACTCCTCAAATTTATTCCCAGTAAAAAAGTTCAAGACCTGCGAAATTGGCTGATTATTTATGGCTATTGGAACGCCGGGGGCACGGAAAACGTAGCGGCCATGACCTGGGTATTAGCCGAAAAATATCTCGGTTTAAAGGTAGGAGAAATTCCCGATGTAATTGAAACCCCTAATATGGGTCTATTACACCCCGATTATTCTGGCTATTTTACCAACCCTCAAGATTATTTAACTTGGTATCAACAACAAAATCAAACCCTGATTAACAACGGGCTTAAGCCCCTTGCCCAGAATAAGGCTCCCATTGTTGCTCTGTTACTTTACCGCAAGCATGTTATTACCAACCTGGCCTATATTCCCAAATTAATTAAAGCATTTGAAAACGATGGTTTAATCCCCTTACCCATTTTTATTAATGGCGTAGAAGCCCATGTTATTGTGCGCGATTGGTTAACCACTGACTACGAACAAGCCCAAAGAAAACTCGGTAAGATTGAAACCCTTTCCCTCAATAAAAATGCTGTCACGGTAAAAGCCATTGTTTCAACCATTGGATTTCCGTTGGTGGGCGGGCCTGCTGGTTCCATGGAAGCCGGTCGTCAAGTGGAAGTCGCTAAACGCATTTTAACCGCCAAAAATATTCCCTATTTGATTGCGGCTCCCCTTTTAATTCAGGATATTTATTCCTGGACAAGACAGGGCATTGGCGGCTTACAAAGTGTCGTTTTATATGCGTTGCCTGAACTCGATGGAGCCATTGATACGGTTCCCCTGGGAGGATTAGTGGGGGAAGACATTTATCTGATTCTCGAACGGGTCAAACGCTTAACGGGCCGGGTCAAAAATTGGATTAAATTACAGCAGAAACCCACTCAGGAACGCAAATTAGCCATTATTTTATACGGGTTCCCGCCTGGCTATGGAGCCACAGGAACCGCCGCCTTATTAAATGTGCCTCGGAGTTTATTAAAAGTTTTAAATGCTTTAAAAGAGCAAGGCTATGATGTGGGCGAATTACCTGAATCGGGTGAAGATATTATTGCCTGGGTGAAAAAAGCCGATGAAACAGTACAACGGGAAGACGTGGAGCAAAAAAGCGTTAACGTCAGAACCCTAGAAAATTGGTTAGGCTATCTCTTAACCCAACGTATTGAAAGACAGTGGCAATCTTTAACGGATACAGGTATTAAAACCTATGGCGAAGATTTTTATTTAGGGGGAATTACGCTAGGAAATATTTGGATTGGGGTACAACCGCCCCTAGGGTTATCCGGCGATCCCATGCGCTTAATGTTTGAAAAAGATTTAACGCCTCACCCTCAATATGCGGCCTTTTATCAATGGTTAGAAAAAGAATGGCAAGCCGACGCACTCATTCATTTTGGGATGCACGGAACCGTTGAATGGTTGCCGGGTTCTCCCCTAGGTAATACGGGTTATTCCTGGCCCGATATTTTATTGGGAAATCTGCCCAATTTATACCTCTATGCGGCCAATAATCCTTCGGAATCCATGTTGGCCAAACGACGGGGTTACGGGGTGTTAATTTCCCATAATGTTCCTCCCTACGGACGAGCGGGTTTGTATAAAGAATTAATGACGTTACGGGATTTAATTAGTGAGTACCG
>JAYKIP010000011.1:0-9998 GCA_035286205.1 Merismopediaceae cyanobacterium | reverse complement strand
GCGGTTAAACCGTGTTCGCTAATATCTAGCCCCTTTAACTCGGTTTCTAGGGACACCCTGAGTCCCACAATCACTTGAATCCCTAGCCAGCTTACCCAACTCAGGAGAACGGTGATAAAGCTAACCGTTGTAATGCCGAGAAATTGAATGAGTAATTGTTTGAGGGCTAATAATCCCCCTCCGAGTAATAGGCCCTGCACTGGCCCCGCTTCGTACAACACTAAGCCATTGTTCAGGCTGATTTCTGGCCCCACTGCAAATAAGGCGATCGCCAAGGTTCCCCAAATCCCACAAACAAGGTGAACGGCAATGCTACCAACGGGATCATCAATGCGGAGACGGTCAAAGCTATCTACCGCAATCACCACTAACACCCCGGCGATCGCCCCAATCACCACTGACCAGCCCAGATCCACAAACCGACAGGCGGCGGAAATGGCCACCAATCCCCCTAAAATCCCGTTCAGCATCACGGATAGATCCGGTTTGCCGAAATACAGCCAAGCCGTTAACAAGGCCGTAATCCCTCCCATCGCGGCGGCTAAGTTCGTGACTAATAATAAATGGGTAATGACCAACGGATTGGCCGACATCGCGGCTCCCCCATTGAACCCAAACCAACCCAACCAGATCATTAAACAGCCCAGGGTGGCCAGGGGTAAATTATGACCCGGTAAAGCAAAGGATTCTCCCCCTTGGTATTTGCCTAACCTCGGCCCCAATAACACCGCTCCCACAAAAGCCGCCCATCCTCCAACGGAATGGATCACCGTTGCCCCCGCAAAATCCCAAAATCCTAACTGGGCTAACCAACCATCGCCCCAAATCCAATGCCCGGCGATCGGGTAAATGATCCCCACCAAAACCAGATTGAATAGTAAAAAGGCAAAAAACTGAATCCGCTCCGCCACCGCTCCGGCGACGATCGCCCCCGGAATGGCCGCTAATAAAACCTGAAAGAAAAACTTGGCCTGGAGGGGAATGGCCGCCCAACTCAGCGATCGAAATACGCCGGTATAGTCTGCCCCGGCATTGGGACTATTATCGCCCCCCAGTAAAAAAAAGCCTTGGAACCCCACCAAGGGATTACCATCGCCAAACATCAACGCGAAGCCCACCCCCCAGAAAACCACAACGGCGAGGGCCAACCCCAATAAATTTTGGGTGAGTAAATTCACCGCATTTTTTTGCCGACAAAACCCGGCCGCCAGGAGGGAAAGGCCGGTAATGATCAAGAAAATCAGACAGCCGGCGATCACCACCCAAGCCGTATTTAACGTAACCTGGAGCGTTTGCTGAACTTGCACCACATTAAACGAGGACAAGGATTGCGCCAAGCTGGTTTGTGTCCCCACCAAAATCCCCAAAAGGCCCAAACCCAAACCGAGCGACCAAGGAGAAAGTTGGCCAGCACGGGAACGTTGTAAAGTGCGTTTTTGTCGTTTCATCAGTACCGAGCGTTTCGAGATACCCTATTAAAGATAAATTGATAAATTCAAGCCAACGATCTATCGCCGTTTAGAGATGAAATTATTATCACCACTGAAACCCCCTATCTTTAACCTACTGAGTTTAGGTGAGCGGGGCGTAGGGAAGACCGTTTTTTTGGTGGGGAGCTATGCGGAGTTAAATAGTATCTCCGATCTTGACCCCGCCCTATCAAACAATGGGACTCCTTCCCTGTGGTTTGAGTGCCAATATAATCCGGAAAAGGAACTCCTGGAGAGCATTCTTAATTATGTCGGTCAAACGGGCCATTATCCGCCACCGACGCTAAAAATTACGGATTTTCATTTTGCCTTTAAACAGCGACAACGCTGGGGGATTAAAACCCTGTGTTATTTCCGTTGGTGGGATATTCCGGGGGAATACTGCAATTTTGAAAATCCCTATTACCAAACGATGGTCTTAAGCTCCCATAGCTGTTGTGTGTTTATTAATGCCCAACGGCTGGTTCATGACCCGACCTATACCGAAAGTTTGGAAACCTTAACCAAACAGGTAATTTCCTTGGCGCGTCTGGTGGATCAAAATTCCCTCTCCTATAGTTTTGGTTTAATTTTCACCCAGTGCGATCGCCTGGCCGCCGGGGCCATGGCCCAACTGCAAATTGAGGAAAAAGTCCAGGGCTTAATCCAGGCGTTGGACTCTGTGTCAGTAAAATATCAACGGTTTTATTCGGGGATTCCCATTGTGGAGCGGGAGGGGTTGTATAAACTGCAATCCAATGGGGTGTCCTCCGCGTTTCTGTGGTTAGTGGCAGAACTGTATAAAAAACATACCTTTACGGGAGCCAAAACCCTAGAGAGCAGTCTCAAGGGAGAACCGGATGCCGCCAAAGTTCTATCCACCTTTTCGCCCCGGCTGTTGCTCCTGTTTGGAGGGATTTTAACTGCCCTGGTGGCGATCGCGACCGCCAGTGTCTTCCTGTTTAATCGTCCTAGTCAGGATACGGCCGTAATTCCCCCGCGCAACGGCAGTAGCAACGCCGATATTCAACGGTACCAAGAATTAATCCAGAAAAATCCTGAGGATGTAGATGCCTTGGTGGCCCTTGCCAATATCTATCTGGAAAAAGGACAACTGGAACAGTCTATTCCTCTCCTCGAAAAAATTATCCGACTCCAGCCCAACAATGTCGAATGGCAATTTAATCTGGCCAAGCTTTACGAATTAGCGGATCAGACGGATAAGGCTGAAACCATTTACGATCAAATGCTGAAAGAAGACCCGAAACAATTTAAAGCGTTGGTGGGTAAAGCCATGTTACGTCAGGCGAAGGGGGATACCCAAACGGCCAATAGTTTATTTAAGCTGGCGGAAGAAGTGGCTCCTTCTCCAGAGGTCAAGAAAAAAATTCAGGAGTTGTCCCAGAAAAGTCGGCCAGTGGGCCAATAGAAACGGATTGGGGAGGGCGATCGCCGATCAGAGCCATGGATTCCCGGTTTTTTGGTAAATTATGGGGGACTTCTTCACGGGTTCATTATGATAGCTAAACTTTCCGTTGTGGATCAAATTCGCCTAGGGATAGCAGTGGGGCTGGCTAAAACGGTAACGGCGGTGGTGCGATCGCTGCGGTTAGGAGCGGCTAGTGTGTTACCGGGGGAAATTTCCCGGCGTTTGCATCCGCGTTTGTTACCCCTACTGTTTGCACAGGTGAAACAGGGCGTAATTCTAGTGGTTGGTACGAATGGCAAAACGACAACCTCGCTATTTTTACGCACGATCCTAGAAAACCAGGGCTTAAAAGTGACCCACAATGCGACGGGGGCCAATTTAATTAATGGATTGGTCACGGCCCTCTTAGCAGATGCCAATTTAGTGGGACGGTTAAACAGTGATTACGCCATTTTAGAAGTGGATGAAAATATCTTGCCGTTAGTGTTAAAGGATTGTCGTCCTAGGGTCATTCTGGCCTTAAATTTATTTCGGGATCAATTAGACCGTTATGGGGAAGTAGATACCATTAGTCGGCGTTGGCAAGCGGCGATCGCCCCGTTACCCCTAGAAACCACCATTGTCCTAAATGCCGATGATCCGACCCTTTCCCACCTGGGCCAGCAATTACAACAACGGGTTTGTTATTTCGGCTTAGATGAACCCCATTTATACCTCGAAGCTATTCCCCATGCCGTAGATTCCATCTATTGTCCCAGTTGTGGCCATCCCTTAGATTATCGCGGGGTTTACCTTTCCCATTTAGGAGATTTTACCTGTCCCCAGTGTGGCTTTCACAAAAGTCAACCGGCCTTTCATAGTAGCGAGTGGCCGCAAATTTTAATCGGTGTTTATAACAAATACAATACTTTGGCGGCGGGGTTAGTGGCCCAGGAATTAGGCATTGCGACCGAGAAAATTTTTAATCAAATTAAATCCTTTAAGGCGGCCTTTGGTCGAGCAGAAGAATTAACGGTTGAAGGCAAACATATCCGCATTTTATTATCCAAAAATCCCGTCGGCATGAATGAAACCATCCGGGCAGTGAACGATATTAAAGCGGCGGGCCAATCCTCGGTCACTCTACTGGTTTTAAACGACCGCATTCCCGATGGCACCGATGTTTCTTGGATTTGGGATGTGGATACGGAAAAATTAGTCTCCCTGGGGGGCATCTTTATTGTGAGCGGCGATCGCGTTTTTGATATGGCCCTACGCCTGGAATATAGTCGAGAGCAATTAGGGACAGATGACCATTTTCAATTAATCATTGAAGAGGATTTAGAACAGGCCCTCAAAATGGCTTTAGAGAAAACCCCCGCCGATGAAACCCTGCATATTCTACCCACCTATTCGGCCATGCTAGAAGTCCGAGGGTTATTAACCGGTCGTCAAATTCTATAAATTCTAGGTTTTTCCCTGGTTTCCCGCCAGAAAAAGTCTCGGTGTGCAAGGGAAAGATCACGTCACCCTAACGAAATTGGTTGGAATTAAGTCGTTTGGGCGGTTGGGATTGGGTGGGTTGATCGGGAAAGTCCGGAAAATCCGGTTGGGCATTGGGTTGACTGGGTTGACTGAGTTTCTGCCCGGTGCCGCCGTCCTGGGTATCTAAAAAGGGCTTGAGGTTAATCCCGGCTGTTTTGGTCGCGGGATTGGGCGTAGCCGGCTTCTTGCCCTGGTTAAAAAGTTGTCCTAACTGATTGAGAAAATTGCCGGAATTGCCTTGCAACGCACTGACTCCCTGGGTCATCTGCCCACTATCCGCCACCGTTAAGGACTCAAAAATGCGATCGCGGATGACTTCAGCACTTTGGCCGGGGGGAACCGTTAACACAATCCGACACCGGGGAACCGCTTCGGTGGTCGCACAAATGGTTTGATAGCCATTTTCGTAACCGGTACTTAATTCCGCCAATCCATCGGGACGATACTGCTCCAGACGTTGACTAATTTCCTGGCACCGTCGCTGGGCTGTCCAACCATCCCCTAAACTGCGGGGAACGGCCCAGGGGTAGGCTTGACCCGGTTGACTGAGGGGACGATACATCACCGTATATTGACCGTTATACAATTGGCAGGTAAAACGCGGATCAATGGAGCTAGTCCTTTGGGGGGCATTGCCGGGACGGCTTGGGGTCTGGGACGCAGAGGGACGGGATGATTGACTGGGGGAGGGATTGGGCGGTTGGGGTTGAGCGTCAATAATAATATCTACAGGCTGACGGTTATTGTATTGATTAACCGGGTTTGCCATTGCGTCTTGGAATTGTAGGCCGAGCAGGGTTAGCACAAAACCCAGGGCCGTTAATTCCAAACGAGTTGTTAGTTTAAGCATGATGACCTCACACGATGCACATAATTCTAGTTAACCCAGGGCGGTGCTTTCCCGGATCAGATTTTCGTCCAGTTTGGCGATCGCCCATGAAATCCCTCACCGGCTTGACGCTTCCTTTGACAAAATTTCCCGTACCCAAGCCCGTAATTGTTTTTCTCCCTCAATTTCATCCACAAAACAATCCTGTAGAAATTGATAAAATCTTTCTTTCAAGGGAAAACTAAAGGTGGGACTGGTTTCGACTTCCTGATAAATGCCGTCTTGCAGACAATAAAACTGTAATGCTTGGCCATTATACCGCCAAAACTCTGGCACCCCTAACCCGGCATAAAGATTGAATTTGTTAATATCGGTGTGAGTAATATCAATTTCTACGACTAGATCGGGTGGGGGATCGGTTTGCAGATCAACGATTTTTTGTTGAACTTTTAGCGAATTTTGAATATAAAACCCATTGTCAGGTTCCGCTCCCTTGAGTAACTCAGGACGTAATAAGGTGGTTGACCCCATCGTTTTCAGCTTTAGACCGGATTCTGCGACCAAAATACGGATAAATAAATCAAATAGGCGGGTTGTCCACTCGTGTTCTTCTGAGGGCATGGTAATTTCTAAAGTACCTTGTTCGTAAGTTAAACGGGAGGCGCGATGATTGCCCAACGCCTGAAGAATTTGTTGATAGGATTCCCAGTTTAAGTCATAAAAAATGACCCGTTGTTCAGCAAGTTTTACATTAGCTTTAATCTCTGGAGGAGGAGCTATCACTGTCATAAAATACCTCGTAAATTTAAAGAAAGTTATGGTTTAATCATCTTAATCATCTTAATGATCCCAATAACCTCAAGATTTATTCTTAAAAATTGGTAGAAATCGCCTGAACAGGACAGGCCGGGATACATTGTTCGCAAACCACACAGCGCGATCGCCGAAAGGTTAATTTAAAGGAATCGGGATCGAGAATCAGGGCCTCCGTTGGGCAAACGCCCGTACAAAGACCGCAATCTACACAACTGTTCTCATCAATACTAATTTCCCGACTGGCTAAGGAAACCTGAATTTCCTGGGATCGCATCCATTCCACTGCCGCCTCTAACTGGTCAATATCCCCGGATAGTTCCAAGACCATCTTGCCAATTTGATTGGGAGCCACCTGAGCGCGAATAATACTGGCGGCAATATTAAACTCTTTGGCTAAACGGTAGGTGACCGGCATCTGGATAGCCCGACGGGGAAAGGAAAGCGTCACACGTTTTTTCATGGTGGGAATGGGGAGCAAGGGTGGGTAATGGAGAAACAAGGGGAGGATAGCCAGTCAATCTTTATTAAATTTATTAAATATTGCTGACCCTGGGAGCAATAGACTCCCCTATCAAAATTAGAATTGTAGAGACATCCCCGAAGCAACGCTGAGTAACGGTTAACCCCTTGAGCATTCGATCAGGACAGTTTTGCTGATCCAGGGGGAATACTCGGCTCTTCCTTCGTCCCTAGGCATCTGATGTAGCTTTGTCTTCCTGACCCTCACCCAGTTCTGAATCTATGCGTTGCCTCAACTGCCACTATGGGTCAATTCCCCCCAACACGGAACACTGCCCACGATGCAAAATTCATTTACCGTCTTTACTCAGAGATGTTTTGGTGCCGGGGACTCTGCTACGGTCAGCGACCTATCGGTTGGATTATGCCCTAGGACGGGGCAGTTTTGGCATTACCTATGCGGCTCACCATACCAGCTTAGATGAAGTTTTTGCCATTAAAGAATTTTATCCCATTGAATTTGCCCTGCGGAACCAAACCAATCAGTCGGTGATTGTTCCCCAACAGGCGACCCATTCCTATCAGCGATCGCTCCATCGTTTTATTGAAGAAGCCCGCATTCTAGCCAAACTCAATCATCCCAATGTGGTGCGAGTTTACGATATGTTTGAGGCCAATAATACGGCCTACATGGTCATGGATTTAATTGAGGGGAAAACCTTAACGCAAATTCTTAAGGCTCAACCGGGCCGGAAACTCCCCTTACCCAAGGTCGAATTTTTAATCGAACAAATCGTCGAAGCCCTGAGTGCCATTCACCAATCCGGGATTTATCACCTCGATCTCAAGCCGGAAAATTTGATTCTCACGGCGGATAACAAAGTTCATTTGATTGATTTTGGGGCGGCCCGTCAAGTGGCCAATGCTCGGCGGGTGGATACTCGTCTGTTTACGGAACAGTACGCGGCCCCGGAAATTATCACGGGGGGAGAATTAGGCCCAGAAAGTGACCTGTTTGAGTTGGGGATGTTGCTGTACCAAATTATTACGGGCAAGTTACCGCCGCCGGCCATGAAACGCTTGTCTGGGGAAGTGACCTGGGAACCGGAGGGGTTAATCCCGCCCTGGGAACAGTTAGTGATCCAGGCTTTACGGTTAAAACGGGAAGAGCGTCCGAGGAGTGTGCGGGAGTGGTGGCTGACTCGTCATCGTGCTACCCAGGGGCCGGAGGAGCTTTGGCCGATCGCCAGTTTAGGGGCCACGGAGTTAAAGGGAACTTTCCGGCTCCCCGATCTCGCTCAAGAGAAATTACAACAGCGTTTGGGCCGGGGCAAGTTAATTCAGGTGATCCCCCTTTCAGCGGTTTTGGTCGTGGCGATCGCGGCCAGTGGGGCAACCCTGTTTGACTTAACAACGGGTCAATTACTGTGGGAAATTGATAACCCCGTGACCCTCGGCACGGTTACGCCGGATCAACAACTGCTGGTCTTGGTGCATCGTACCTGGGTGTATGTCTGGGAACTGAGCAAGGGCAAATTATTACAACAATTCCAGGCCAAGGAACAGCCCATCACCGGCTTTTCCGTGACCTCCCAACTCGGTTTCTTTACCCACCATAAAAGCAGTATTGTCACCGTCTGGGAACTAAGAACCGGTTACGCCAAACCGATATTTGAAAGTAATCAAGGGATTTTTACGGGAATTGCCGTTTCGGCCCAGGGGGATTATCTTGCCCTCGGTACCCAGGACGGAGAAATTTGTTTTTGGGATACGCTGAAACATCAGGAAATTGCTTGTCTTCAGGGTCATAACCAGGCCATTTCCAGTTTGGTGTTTAACCCCCTTCAAGACATTCTGGCCTCCGGCAGTCGTGATAATACGATTCAACTGTGGTCAATCCCCTCCGGGCAACCCCTGAAACGCTTAAAAGGTCATCTGGATTGGGTGACTCATCTGTGTTTTAGTGGGGATGGTCGTCGTTTAGCCTCGGCCGCCGGTGTTGACGATAAATCCATTCGTGTGTGGGATCTGACCCAATTTCAAGAAATCCAACGTTTACAGGGCCATTGGAACACCATTCAAAGTATCCAGTTTGATCCCAAATCCCAATATTTAATTTCCAGTAGCTACGATTACACCATCCGCTCTTGGCATATCGCCGAGGGTCATTGCCGTCACCAACTGAAGCGACACAGTAATTGGATCTATGGGGTGGCCTGTAGTCCCGATGGAGAGTTAATTGCCACCGCCACCAATGAACAAACGATTCATATTTGGCATCGGCTCCAACAACGCCGGATTAATCTCTTGATTGGCCACCGCGATCGCGTGACGAGTGTGGCCTTTAGTCCCGATGGTCGTTATCTGTTATCCGGCAGTTTAGATCAAAGTTTACGGCTGTGGGATGTGGCCTACGGAACCATTCTGCGGGTGTTTAGCGGCCATCAGGATTGGATTACGGCGGTAGCTATGAGTCCCAATCATCAGTATTTGGCCAGTGGCGGTTGGGAAAACCTCGTGCGGTTATGGGCAATCGCCGACGGGGATAATGCGTTAAAAGTGGGCTGGCAATTTCTGCGGGGCAATAAACCCAACCGGGTGCTTCAGGGCCATCAGGATCACATTACCAGTCTGGCCTTCAGTCCCGATAGTCATCTATTAGCCACCGGTAGTAAAGATCAAACCCTACGGATCTGGGAAGTGGCCTCCGGGCAAGAAGTGCATCAGTGTCTTGGCCATCGTCATCATATTCGTTGTGTGGCTTTTAGTCCCGATGGTCAGTTTGTCGCTTCTGGGAGTTGGGATGGTACGGTGCGTCTCTGGCACGTTCCCACTGGTAAGGAAATGAAACCGGCCTTTGAACATCCCGACTATATCAACGCGATCGCCTATAGCCAGGACGGTCATTATCTCGCGGCGGGCAGTCGTAAGGGTCGGATTTATATCTGGAATTTATTAACCGGGCAGGAACACAAATGTTTAGAGGGCCATACCCACAGCATTAATAGTTTGACGTTCTATGGGCAAATTTTAATCGCCGGGGATCAGGATGGGATTGTTCGTTGTTGGCAAATTTAAAGAAAGATGCAAAAGGAGATTTAAACCTCGTTTAACTTGAAACATATCGTTTTTATCTCTTTCAAGGCAATCCCCCTAAACCCCTCTTAAAAAGGGGGACTTGTCCCGGAAACGTATTTCAAAAAACTAAAGTTCCCAAAACAGACGTGGTTTATTGTCAAATATTCATTTGATTAATCCGTCAATTTCATTAAGTTTTGCAACTATTTGAAACGAGAAGGTTAAGAATATTCTGAAGACTTTTATCATAGGGGCTGATGATGACGCTTGATCGGGAGCTTAACCCTTTATGATGAATCGTGTTTGGCTATCGGCTTGGACGGCAACCTGGATTTTCAGCAATACGCTACCGGGCATAACCCAGACCCCTCCTAATTCCAGTAATCCCCCCGTC
>JAYKIP010000010.1:0-6063 GCA_035286205.1 Merismopediaceae cyanobacterium | reverse complement strand
AAATTTAACACGATCGCATTACAGGTTCCGGCCAGAAAAACCGAGAGGGAAGCCCAATGAATAATCGGTGATTGGACAAACAAAAAAATACAAAAACCAAAGGCGATACTGCCATAGAGTAACCATTGGCCGGGGCGCGATGTATTACTAAAATTCGTGATGAGTAAAGCCCCCATAAATCCCCCTAAACCTACTGCCGAAGATAGGGCCGCAAATTCCGTTGAGCCAGCGTGTAAAACCGTATGGGCAAACATCGGTAAAAGGGTTTGGTAGGGCATTCCTAACACCATCACAATGGTCATTAAGAGCAAAAGAACTTTCACTGTTTCATTGCGGCGAGCGTAACCAATACCTTCGGAAATACTGCTCAGAACAGGAACGGTTTTCGGTTGTAATTCTTTGGGTTGGGGATGAATGAAAAGCAAACTGATTAACACCGGAATAAAACTGACGGCATTAAATCCAAAGGCAATACCGGTATGACCTAAACTTAACAAAAATCCTCCCAGGGCTGGCCCCAATACCGAGGTAATACTCGCGGCCAATCCGTAAAGTTCTTGGGCTTCAGCGACTTCCTCGTTTGCCACTAAATCATTGATTAAGGTAGTACGAGCGGGGGTATCAAAGGCTGAAATTCCCCCATTTAAGCCATTCATTAAGGACAAAAACCAAATGGGATAAAAATGTCTTTCACCGGCAAAGGCCAGGATAATGGCCACCATAAAAGCTAAGGATTCCGTAATGGTAAAAATGGTCTTACGATTAAAGCGATCGCTGACGACACCGCCCAGTAATTGCAGAAGAAATTGTGTCCCCCCGTAGGCCAACGTAATTGACCCTAGACCAATCCCCCCATGTTCTTTAACGGCAATCCAGTTAATGGCCAACACATAGGTAGAAGTTCCAAAGTTAGAAAAAAGATTCGCTCCCCACATCCAGCAAAACTGCCGATTTTTGAGGGTTTTAAACATCTGTAAATTAAAACCTTTTTGGGGAATAGCCATAGTCGGGGAACTCCTAAAAAATGATGCGTCTTCGCAAACGAGGGTCAATTGCCGGTCTGGTCAGCGATCGCCCCTCCAGAATAACCGAGGGATGATAGGATCTAGCCGTGTGTGAGTGGTCAGAGAGGTGGAGACCGATGAAAATCTCGTTGCTTACCCTAGGTTTTTGTGTGAGTTGTCTGGGACTGTGGATGAGCGATCAGCCCCGAATGTGGGCAAATAAACCCAATAGTAAACCGCCCGCCGTCACCTCAACCACGAAGCTAATCTCCTTTGAACAGTATAAAAAAGACTGTATGGCCCTAGTGACCCAACAAAAATTAGGGGAATTTGCGGCGGATATTTGTCAATGCACCATGACCCGTTTTCGTAAGCAGTACAGTATCCAAGCCTTTAACGCTCTAGTGGCGAAATCGAAAACCGATAAGGCCGCCAAACGCCAGTTGTCCAAAGTGGGGGAAGCCTGTTTTGAAGAGGAAGTCCTCTTTAAAGACGATAATACGAAAGCGCAAAATAAAAATTAAGGACTTGATTCATTCCTATGGCTCGGCGATCGCGGCTTAATCTGTCTGCTTTAGCGATTCAGTATCCCCGGTTGACCCTGGGATTTTGGCTGGCCTTGGCGGTAGCGGGTTTGTTGGCCCTGAGTACCTTAAAGTATGGGTTATTTCCAGAAGTGGCTTTTCCGGTGGTGATTGTCAATGCGACGGCCCCGACCCCAACCGTGATCCAAACGGAAACCCAGTTAACCCACCCCCTAGAACAAGCTTTAACGGCTCTCCCCCAAACCACCCTGTATTCCACGACTTACGCCGGGCGATCGCTGATTAGTGTGGCCTTTGATGCCGGGTTGAATTTAGAGACTTCTACCCAACAGGTCAAACAACGGCTGGCGACGGTGCAAGTTCCCCAGGCAAAAATTGAAGTCTTTCCCTTTAATTTGAATGAATCCCCGGCGGTCACCTATGCCCTCGTTCCCCAAAATGCGGATTTGACCCTCGAAGCGTTAGAACAGGCGGCTAAACAAATTCTGCCCCGTTTACAGCAATTACCGGGAGTACTAAGGGTCAACCTCCTAGGGGATGGGGATCTCAGACCCCCAAAGAATCCCAGCCAACCCGATCCCAATCCTCCCACCCTCACCCGTTGGCAAGGCCAAGAAATTTTAGCCCTCCAGGTCATCAAAAAAGGCCAAGCCAATACCCTGGACGTAGTACAAGCCGTTGAGCGGGAAATCGCGCAATTACGACCCCAATTTGCCCAAATTCGTTTGGTTTTAGCGGAAACCCAGGCGAACTATATTCAAGAGGCGACTAATGCCACCCTAGAAGCTCTACTGGGGGCCATTATCCTCGCGATTTTGGTGATTTATCCTTTTTTACGTAGCTGGCGGGCTACCCTGATTGCGGCGATCGCCATTCCCCTGTCTTTGTTGGGAACGATGGTGGTGATGGCGGTTTGTGGTTTTAACTTGGAAACTTTGACCCTGTTGGCCTTGGCCCTGGTGATTGGCATTGTGGTGGATGATGCGATCGTGGATGTGGAAAATATCAGTCGTCATATTGAAGCAGGGGAATCTCCCAAACAAGCGGCCTTAAAAGCAACGGAAGAGGTTGGCTTAACGGTGACAGTAACCACCCTCTCGATTGTCCTGGTCTTTTTGCCGATCGCCTTGATGGGGGGAACCCTAGGTCAATTTTTTAAGCCCTTTGCCGTAACCGTGGCCGCCTCGGTGATGTTTTCCCTGTTGGTGGCCCGGACTTTGGCCCCGGTTCTCGCGGTTTTGTGGTTACGTCCGACGGATTACCCTTTACCCTTTGCCGGTTTTCAACGTTTCCTTGACCGGATTACCCACACCTATGGCCGTCTCCTATTGTGGTCATTGGCTCACCGTCCCCTGGTCTTATCCGGGGCGATCGCGGCCCTGGTCTTAGGGATTGCCTTAATTCCCTTGATTCCCCAGGGTTTTATTCCTGACCTAGACCGGGGAGAATTTAACGTAGTCTATCAGTCCCAACTGCCCCAGGTTCCCGCCGCCTTAGCTCGTCCTGACCCTGGGCAAAAAACCGGGGGAGCCTTTGATTGGTTGACCGATATTGCCGACAATCCGGAATCCTTTTTACTGCGACGCACGGGCAGAGGACTCGAAAAAATTGAGCCGGTACTTTTAGCGAATCCCAATGTGGAATCGGTTCTGGCGATCGCCGGGGTACAGGGCAATCCCTTAAAGGGCAATCTCTACGTCAAATTAAAAGCAGACCGTCAGGACAGTACTACCACCGTTCAGGAACAGGTGAGAAAGGCTTTACCCCCATTACCCAAAGCCACGACCAGCGTAGAAAATATTTTATTTGTGCAAACGGGGGATGATAGTCCCTTAAAAGTGGCCCTAGTCGGTCAAGATTTACAACAATTACAGGATATTGCGGAACAGTTTGAAGAACAGGTCAAGGAGTTACCGGGTCTCATTCAAGTGAAGTTAACCGGCGATAACCCCGAAACCAGTATCGAACATTATCAAGGTCAACGGGCCATTTATTTAAGCGGTAATTTAGCCACCGATCAAGCTCTGGGTAATCTCACCGAAAAAGTGGAAGACATTGGGCGATCGCTGTTAGTACCGGGGATTGAATTAAAACTGCAAGGGGATTCCGCCAGGGTCGGACAAATTTTTGCGGAATTTGGCTTCACGTTAGTCTTCTCCTTAGCCGCCATGGTGTTAATTTTAGTCTGGCTCTTTCAGGGCATTTTAGAACCCCTGGTGGTTTTTCTTTCCTTACCTTTAGCGATTATTGGAGCCATGCTAGGGTTATTAATCACCCGCAGTGATTTTGGCATGATTTCCCTGATCGGTTTAATTTTTCTTTTGGGATTACTCGATAAAAATGCGGTCTTATTAATTGATTATGCCAACCAACTCCGTCGTCAAGGCGGCGATCGCCAAACGGCCCTCTGGCAAACCGGTTTAGTGCGATTTCGTCCCATTGTGATGACCACTGCCTCCACCATTTTGGGAATGTTACCCTTAGCCCTAGGCTTAGGAGCCGGGGCCGAATTGCGTCAACCCATGGCCGTCGCCATTATTGGGGGATTAATGACTTCCTCCCTCTTAAGTTTGATTGTGGTTCCCGTGCTTTATACTTGGGTAGAAGATCATTGGTTTAAAAATCGGAGCCAAAACCATGCGAGTTGATCCCTATAATATTCGTTTACAACTGAGCCGAATGATGGATCAGGGACAATCTTTTTTTTGTATTTTTAAAGTGCAGGATTGGTTACGGGAACGTCAGCAAGACCCCCAGGATTACGACATTATTTTCCATCAAAAACCGGCTCCTCCAGAATTGGGTTTTAAAATGTTGGTGGAAGTGGAATTGCGTCGTCGAGATGGTCAACCCGTTGATCCAGAATTATTAGCAGAGTTAAATTATTTTGCTTAACTTAATCATTTTTGTTAAAGTCAAGAACAAGAACAGAAAAAATAATAAACCACGTTCATTTTGGGAACTGTAGTTTTTTGAGATACGTTTCAAGCGCGAGTCCCCCTTTTGAAGGGGAATTTAGGGGGATCACCCTAGGAGATCCAAAAAATATAGGTTTCGAGTTAGACGGGGTTTAGAAGAGAACTCTTTTAAGGTTTTCACTGTCGTTTATGGCAAATCTACTTCTCAACTCTTTTCCCTTAAGATTGGGTGGGGGGTTTGTTGCCAAATTCAGAGAACATCGGACTGAGAGACTAAGCCCCTACATTGCCGAAAAAAAGGTATGACAATAGAATTTGGTATGATTAATGCCGACACAAATTTCCCAATTTTTCACCATTGTAAAATCCGTTAGTAAAATCCGTTAGTAAAATCTGTTAGTAAAATCTGTTAAACGTGATTAACGGAGGAAAGCTTTACTGAATTAGAATATTTTAACCAATCTTGCCACATTGCCGGATCGGCAGGTTTACCATCCTCTAACAACTGTAAACTGCCGAGTAAAGCGCCGATTTCATCTGATTGAGTCCTTTCATAGTAAGTCTCTAGAAATAAAATCATTGCTTGAAAAGCTTCGGTTGGTGTTAATTTTTCCATTGTTAAAGCCTCCTCGATACAAAAATCACTGAATAAGTCCTGTAGAACGATACCAGCGACGTGATGATGAATTAATTCCGCCATTAATAATTTCCCCTTTTCTAATTTGTACCCAAATTTGCTGGCCATTAGGCATAGATTTCGCATACCAATCGTTACCCCATTTATCCATTCCTAAATAATTTTTTTCATCCATAGCCGTGTTGATCAGTTGTTGACGATTGTTAACTGTATCCTCTGTAAAATGTCCTTCGGCATCTCGAAAAATATGGGCAGAGCGTTGAGTTAATCCTTGTTCTAACTGACTACGTTCCATCATTCAAAAAACATTATAACGAAAGTCTTAAGGTGTAAGGGGTATAGCCATTATCGCTTATTAATTGCAAAGTGAGGTAACAGCCTGGATAGGCGATTTAGGCGGGGGCCGACCACCCCATAATTTCGGCAACGAGGGTCAGGGGTTGAATGGGCTTGGGAATGACCCAGGTAATTCCTATCTTAGCAAATTTAGCGCGATCGCTGGGGAGAACTTTGGCGATCGCTGTAATTGCCAAGAATAGTTTGAATGATTTCACGGTAAAAATTTAGTTTATCCATTGGGAAATAATCTCCTTTTGTTCTGGGGAAAGAACCAAAATTTTCTGCCAGTTGACGAATCCCCCTTTTCAAAGGTTACCGTTTACACACATCTTGAAAAAAGATACGCTCTTAGGTTTTATTCCCCTAAATTCTCTTTAGCAAGCTCAGGGCAGGCCTTGGTAAGGGGAGGGGGACTTAAGCTGTTAATTTGTCTGTTTCCCTCCTTTTTAAGGGGGGCTGGGGGGGATTACCTCTTCAATAACACTACAAACTGCTTCAAAATTATGCAATACTTCTTGATTAGTAAATCTAATGATTTGTAAACCATAGGATGCTAATTTTTCGGTTCTAGCCTGTTGGTAAGGGGGACTTAAGCTGTTAATTTGTCTGTTTCCCCCCTT
>JAYKIP010000009.1:0-10451 GCA_035286205.1 Merismopediaceae cyanobacterium | reverse complement strand
GGAATCAAGTTAAGGACGTTGAATAATGGTTTCCACCACGCGACGCTTGGCCGCCGCATCAATCCCCAACAATCGCACGTATTCCCCCTGATGTTCCGCTAAACAGGCTTCTAAGGAACGTAGCACTTCCCCTTCACGATTACTGGTAATCGGGGCACAACTCTGCCAGGACTTAGCCCGAAAACGACGCGCATCGGTGTGTTCTGTACCAATTTTGAGACCCTGAGCCAGTAAAGCCCGCACTTGATTAACTACTTCTGGGGTTAAGGTCGGTGTACTGACGGTAGCGGTGGCATAACTGCTACTACTCCCCCCGCCATAGGTCACTGCGGAACTAGAAGCCGCCGGGCTGGCCCCATTACCATTGCTGTCTTCCGGACGTTGGATAATCGTTTCGACAACGCGACGTTTGGCCTTCGTATCCACGCCGATCAGCCGCACATATTCCCCCGCATGATCCGCTAAACAAGCCTCTAAGCTGGCAATCACATCCGCTTCACGGGTACTGTCAATGGGGGCACAACTATCCCAGGATTTGGCCCGGAACCGACGTTTATCGGTATGCTCTGTCCGAATGGCATACCCCTGGGCTAATAATGACCGCACCTGGGCGATCGCCTCGGAGGACAACCCGGCCCCATAACTGACAACACTGCCATAGCTCACTTTGGCTGTACTAGCAGGATTCGCAGAACGAGAAGGCGTTTCTGCACTCGGACGTTGTACCACAATTTCTGCCACCCGACGTTTCGCCGCCGGATCAATGCCAATAATCCGCACAAACTCATGGGGATACTCCGCCATAAACGCTTCTAACTGACGAATGGCTTCCCCCTCTTTGGCCCCTTCAATGGTTCCCCCACTCAGCCAGGAACCCGTTTTAAACCGACGAGCATTGGCGTGTTCCAGACCAATCTTGCAACCCTGGTGGAGTAAGCTCCGCAGTTGCCCGGCCACATCGGCTTTCACCGGCACTAAACCGCTACTGCTTCGACCATGACCATTACTACTGTAGGACGTGGTTTGGGGAGGACGACTCGGAGACCCCGGCGCATCCCCCGGTCGCTGAATAATCACCTCGGCAACCCGACGCTTGGCCCCCGTATCAATGCCGATCAAGCGGACATATTCTCCCGCATACTCTCTGAGCCATCCCTCGACCGCCGCTAACACCTGGTCTTCCCGGTAACTATCTACCGTGCCGCAACTATTCCAGGATTTGGTTTTAAACCGCCGTTCATTGGCGTGTTCTCCACCAATACGATAACCCTGGGAGAGGAGAGAACGAATTTGATTGCGGATGTCTGAACTGACGCTCATAGTGGTTTCCCCTAAAGTTGAATAGTGAGTTTCCTTAAAATTTTCGATAGGCCGAGGTTGGGCTTCTCCCTGGGAAGAGAGAGCTTCTGCCGGCTGAGACTGGGTAGAGCTATGGACAGCTTGATAAATATCTCCCAGGTATTGGGCGTAGGCGCGATCGCGGTCTTGGACATCGGGCAAACGATCCGCTTGGTATTGCTGGGTAATCACGGCTCCTGACGGCACGAACTTACCCGGCGGAATCTCCACATCCTGAACCAAGGCGTGCATCATAATGATGGAACCCGACCCCACGCGAGCATTAAAGACCGTTGAGCGAAAACCAATAAAGACCCGATCGCCGATGTAGGCCGGGCCATGGATTAACGAAAGATGGGCGATCGTCGTTTCCTGACCAATCCAAACGGAATACTCCTGGTCATCATCGCCAACCACCCGACCCTGCTCTAAGCCATGGATCACCACCCCATCCTGAATACAGGTCTGCTCACCAATCCAAAACGGCGTTCCCTCATCGGCCCGAATGGAAGTTCCGGGGGCGATCATCACCCCAGCCCCGACCCTGACATCACCAATCAAATTGGAGAAAGAATGAACATAGGCCGTTTCCGCAATCTGGGGTTCAGCCAGACTCTTTGACCAAGGCGTTGGGGAAGCCGCTACCGTGCGGACTGCCATGAGAATTTATCCCTCCTAATACCAGCGTAATTCACCAGAACTTAACCCTGGGCCTACGCCATCTATACGTCTTTCTTGCTATACAAAGAACGATTGTCAACGGTGACAGTATCAATAATGCCGACCACCAGGGCATCCAAAGGACGATTTTCATTCCCTGAATCAATGCGAGCCGCACTACCTCTCGTCACCAATACCCATTCGTTGACCCCTGCTCCCACAATATCGGCCGCGACTTCCGTTTGAGGCAAGAGTTGCCCCTGGGCATCAATAAATTGCACAAGCAGGAACTTAACTCCCGTTAAACTACGAGCTTTGTAGGTACTTACCACCGTGCCAAGAACTTTGGCAATTTGCATGATGGTTTACCTAATTAAATGCGTCGTAGGGGCTGGGGATTCACACTTTCCCGAAATTGTTCCACAGCTTCGGTATAACGAATCGGTAGTACATACTCTAGGTTTTCGTGGGGACGGGCAATAATATGATTGGACAGCACTTCTCCACCATTGACCCGGCGAGCGTTCTGAATACCCGCAGAAACCGAGGCTTGCACTTCCGACACATCGCCCCGCACAATGACCGTAACCCGACCACTGCCGATTTTTTCGTAACCCACTAGGGTAACCCGAGCCGCTTTAACCATGGCATCGGCCGCCTCGACAACGGCGGGGAAACCCAGGGTTTCTACCATTCCAACAGCAATTGACATGAGTGATTAATACTCCTAGAAATTTTTAAGAAATGTTGATGAAGTCGGTTTTTGTTTTCCCGATGACGAAACCTAACTAGGGGGATGGTTTAGTATGTACGGAATTGTTCGACTTCTTCGGTGTAGCGGATCGGTAAAACGTATTCCAGGTTTTCGTGGGGACGGGCAATAATATGGGTGGAAAGCACTTGACCCCCATTCACCCGATTGGCGGATTCAATCCCTGCCGACACGGAAGCTTGGACTTCCGATACATCGCCCCGCACAATGACCGTGACCCGACCACTCCCAATTTTCTCATAACCTACTAGGGTGACTCGTGCCGCTTTAACCATGGCATCGGCCGCTTCCACAACGGCGGGAAAGCCTAGGGTTTCTACCATTCCAACAGCAATTGACATGAGAGGTTGATACTCCTATAACGATTAATAAAAAGAAAACAATTTATGGGCAGACTAGATTCGTTGGCGATCGCCCCTGGGAATTAAGAACGAAACTGTTCGACTTCTTCGGTGTAACGGATCGGTAAAACGTATTCTAGGTTTTCGTGGGGACGGGCGATAATATGGGTGGAAAGCACTTGACCCCCATTCACCCGGTTAGCGGACTCAATGCCGGCCGAAACCGAGGCTTGGACTTCCGACACATCCCCCCGCACAATGACGGTGACCCGACCACTGCCGATTTTTTCGTAACCCACCAGAGTTACGCGGGCTGCTTTGACCATGGCATCGGCCGCTTCCACAACGGCGGGAAAACCCAGGGTTTCAATCATTCCTACGGCAATGGACATAGTAATTCCTTGGCTTAAAGTTAAGCCCGACTAAACAACAAGTTAATATCACTGACGCTTTCTCTAAAGATGAGCGCGAGTTCACTGTCATTCTCCCATTCTTCGGTACTCTAGGCTTAACAATCTTGGTTGATCGCCTGAAAATACAAGAAATCTAGCGGGTTATCCTGGCAAGCAGGAAATTTTTGACGAGAGTGGCTAACCTAATTCACTCTATGAAAAGCATAGAAAACCTTGGCCCCTTTGACAATATAAAAAAATATGATATTTTTTAATTCGATAGTTAATTAAAGCTAATCAAAGCTCCAGGGTTTTTGCTTTCTTAACGTCCCAGGTCATGGAGTTGATGAATGACCTGCTGACACTGGAGGGTCACTTTTTCTAATTCCTCTCGATTGACGGAACTGGGCGGTTTAATCAAAGAACCAATCCGAATCGTCACCGGCACCGATCGCGGCAGATTAGACCCCTTGCGTAGAATTTTTTCAGTTCCCCATAAACTGACCGGTAGAATGGGCACCTGGGCCTTGGCGGCAATCATGGCGGCCCCCAGTTTGGGGTCATGGATACGGGCATCCTTGGTCCGGGTTCCCTCCAAAAATACCCCCACTAACCAGCCTTCCTGTAAAGCCTCCAGGGCCGCCCGAATGGCTCCGCGATCGCCTGACCCCCGTTTAACCGGATAGGCTCCGTATAGACGAATGGCTTGATTCAGTCCGGGAACTTGGAATAACTCCTCTTTGGCCATAAAAGCCACCGGCCGATTCATCGCACAGGACAACAAAGGCGGATCAAAGTAACTAGCGTGATTACTGACCACCAAGGCCCCGCCCCGTTGCGGAACCTCCTTCACCCCATAGACTCGTCCCTTGAAGTAACCGTGCAGTAAAGGACGCACCACCGACCACTTCAATCCTCGGTACAGAGCCAAACTGGCTAAGGATTCCCGCTCTTGTTGCACTGCCATGGTCAAAATTCCCCAGAATTTTTATCAAAGACTTGAGTTAGCCACAAGCAATCATTGTAAACTGAGCTTGATCAAACCTTTTCGGTATGTCCTATGGAATTGGAATATCCTGATGATTTAAAATATCTCGAAAGCCATGAGTACGTTCGTCTCGATGGGGAAATCGCTACGGTGGGACTATCCCAATTTGCGCTAGACGAATTAGGAGATGTGGTGTTTTTGGAATTACCGGAGGAGGGGGATGCCCTTGAATCGGGTTCGCCCTTTGGCAATATCGAATCCACTAAAGCGGCTAGTGAATTGTTTTCCCCCATCACAGGGACGGTGATCGAGTGTAACAAGGCCATGGTAGATAACCCAGAGTTAATCGCCGATGATCCCTACGGTGAGGGGTGGTTGATTAAAGTCCGGGTGGAAGATCCCGATGAGGCTCTGGTAGATACCCTGTCCGCCGATGAGTACCGTCAGCAGTTAAGCGGCGAAGCCTAAGGTCTGACATTACGATGCAATCCGTTGATTTTACGACCCTCGTGGCCCTCTGTCGGGAACTGCAAGCGCAGTGGTTACCGGCCCGCATCGAGCAAGTTTATCAACGCGATCGCCACACCCTCTCTTTGGCCCTACGGACGTTGGAACGCCGGGGCTGGTTGACCCTGTGTTGGCATCCCCAGGCGGCCCGGCTTTGTTTGGAAGATGCGCCACCGCGATCGCCGGATACCTTTACCTTTAGCGATCAACTGCGCCATCAACTGGGGGGCTTTGCCTTGACCAACTTGGTGTTAACGGCTCCCTGGGAACGGGTCGTTGATTTACAGATTGCCCAACGTCCTGGGGAAGATCCTCGATGGCATCTTTACCTGGAGATTATGGGGAAATACAGTAACGCGATTTTGACCGATGGGGACAACCAAATCATTACCGTGGCCCATCAAGTCAATGCCCAGCAATCCCGTGTCCGCACTGTCCAAACGGGCCAACCCTATCAATTACCCCCTCCCTTGCTGGCGACGGCTCCTAGTCTGGAAGAACCGTTTAACCGTTGGCAAGAACGCCTTAGTTTGATTCCCGGCAATTTACGGAAACAATGGGTCAAAACCTATCGTGGTTTAAGCCCGGTGGTGGTGGGGACGTTACTAGAGCAAGCGGGCTTAACGGAGGAGAGCGAAACCCAGACCTTAACGGCTGAGGATTGGCAAAATTTGTTTAAGGCTTGGCAAGGATGGTTACAAACCCTTGACGCGGGAAGTTTTCAGCCGGGGTTTACCAAGACGGGTTACACCGTGTTAGGCCAAGACCTTCAATCCGTGACAACCGATGTCCAGACCTTAATTTTTCGCTATTACCGCGATCGCCTTACCCAGACCCACTTTAGTCAACTCCGCCATCAGTTATTACAAAACGTCCAAAACCGTTGGCAAAAACTCCAGCAAAAAGCCCAAACCTTCCGCGATCGCCTGGCCCAGGCAGAACAGGCAGAAGACGCAAAAAATCAAGCCGATCTCCTGATGGCCCACCTCCATCAATGGCAAGTCGGCATGAAAACTCTTTGCTTACCGGATTTTGTAACCGGGCAACCGATCATCATTCCCCTCTCCCCCGACAAAAATGCCATTCAAAACGCCCAGAGTCTTTATAAAAAACACCAAAAATTAAAACGGGCAACCGCCGCCATCCTCCCCCTTCTAACCGCCGTCGAAACGGAGATGGCTTACCTCGAACAAGTCGAAACCAGTTTACAGAGCTTGACTAACCCCACCTGTCCTGACGAGTACCAAACCCTCACCGAAATCCGCGAGGAACTCAGCGACCAGGGCTATTGGGAAAATCCCTATCCCAAACCCCGGACAAAATCGCCGGACTATCATCTGGAACGTCAGACCAGTCCCTCCGGCTACGAAATTTGGATCGGACGCAACAATCGTCAAAATGATTATTTAACCTTTCGCGTGGCGAGAGATTATGACCTCTGGTTCCATTCCCAGGAAATTGCCGGTAGTCATATCCTGTTACGGCTTACCCCTGGGGCGATCGCCGAAGAAAAAGATTTACAATGTGCCGCCGATTGGGCCGCCTACTACAGTCGAGGACATCAAAGCGAGCAGGTTCCCGTCATTTATACCCAACCGAAATTTGTTTATAAACCCAAAGGAGCCAAACCGGGCATGGTCGTCTATAAGCAGGAAACGGTAGTGTGGGGCAAACCTGCCAACATCCCATTGTATCTTGAAAATTAAGCAGTCCCTCGGATGTTGCCAAAATTTTAATTTTCGTTACAAAAAAATCGTGTCTCATGTTACAATTTTTTAAGAAATCGAAACGCTTGACGAGTTGGGAAACCGCAGCCGAGATTTCCTCACGCAATAACAACAACATTTCCATGGCCAGAGATCCGCGATCGCTGGTCTTTTGTTTCAACAAAGCAGAGCATTGAAGCTGAACCAGGGAAACCGGTAACTTTCTCCTAACTTAGCCCTGACAGATGCCTTGACCGGCAAATCACAAATTATCTCAAAATTTTATCTGAAAAGAAAAACAGATGGTATAGTAAGAGATTGCAGGTTTTATCAAGTCACTGCCTCTTTTACGAAATCCTATGGTATTAACCCAAACTCGAAAACAGGAATTAATTGGCGAATATCAAGTTCACGCCACCGATACCGGTTCTGCTGATTTACAGGTCGCGCTGTTAACCGGGCGGATTAGCCAACTCACCGAGCATCTCCAAGCCAATCCCAAAGACCATGCTTCCCGTCGCGGCCTCCTGAAAATGATCGGCAAACGCAGACGGTTACTGAGTTTCATCAATGCCAAAGAACCCGAACGTTATCAAGCTCTGATTAAGCGTCTCAATATCCGTCGTTAGTCCCCTTTGCATTCCAAAAACTGTCTTTATGCCTGATCCGTCCCCTCGCCTCCCCTTTGATGGCAAGCCCAAGAAAAAGAAACCGGAGAAAAAGTTACCGCCGGTGACCCGTTCAACCCCAAAGACGACTGGTCAGCCTAGGGCAAAGCGATCAGGTCAGACGGGTACAATTCCGGAAGTGGTCAGCCAACGAATGGTTAAACGCATGGCCCTTTTTTCCGGCATACCAACGGGTTTAGGCATGGCCTCCTTTGTCGGTTTTTACTGGATCGTGAGTCACGATTGGTTAGAGATCCCGACCTATGCGGTTTTTGCGGTGAGTTTACTCTTTTTTGGCATTGGCGTTTTCGGTTTAAGCTATGGCATTTTTTCCACTTCCTGGGAAGAAGCAGTACCAGGGAGTTGGTGGGGATGGCAAGAATTTAAGGTCAATGTGGGCCGGGCGGTGACAGGATGGCGGACAGCGCGAGCAGAGGCGCAACAGGCCCAGAAAAAATAATTACAATAAGAAAAGCCATTTATCTTGGTTTGTACACCTTAGTTGTCTTGAAGTTTATTCATTGAATGTCGAGGAATTGAATCATGATCGTCGTGATGAAAGTCGGTACGCCCGAAATGGAAATTGAACGGGTTAGCCTAGAATTTTCGGAACGGGGCTTCACCCCTGAAAAAATTGTGGGTAAGCATAAGGTAGTTATTGGGTTAGTGGGGGAAACGGCGGGTCTTGATCCCCTCCAAATTCAAGAGGTTAGCCACTGGATCGAAAATGTGCTTCGGGTAGAACAACCGTTCAAACGGGCGAGTTTAGAGTTTCGTCATGGCGACTACAGTGAAGTGATCGTTCCCACTCCCAATGGCCCGGTGGCGATCGGGAAAAATCATCCGGTAGTGGTGGTGGCTGGCCCCTGTTCCGTAGAAAACGAGGCGATGATTATCGAAACGGCTAAACGGGTGAAAGCGGCGGGTGCTCAGTTCCTCCGGGGAGGGGCTTATAAACCTCGGACTTCTCCCTATGCGTTCCAGGGCCATGGAGAAAGTGCTTTGGGTCTGTTGGCGGCGGCCAAGGAAGCCAGTGGTCTGGGCATTATCACTGAGGTAATGGATACGGCGGATCTGGAAAAAATTGCGGAAGTGGCCGATGTGATTCAGGTCGGGGCGCGGAATATGCAAAATTTTGCCATGTTGAAAAAGGTCGGGGCCCAGGATAAACCGGTTCTCCTCAAACGGGGGATGTCGGCCACCATTGAGGAATGGTTAATGGCGGCGGAGTATATTTTGGCGGCGGGGAATCCCAATGTCATTCTCTGTGAGCGGGGCATTCGTACTTTTGACCAGAAATATACCCGGAATACCCTAGATTTGTCGGTTTTACCGGTATTGCGCGATTTAACCCATTTACCGATCATGATCGATCCCAGTCACGGCACGGGTAAGTCGGATTATGTGCCTTCTATGGCCATGGCGGCGATCGCGGCGGGAGCCGATTCCCTAATGATTGAAGTGCATCCTAACCCGGCCAAAGCGTTGTCTGATGGGCCGCAATCCCTCACTCCAGAACGCTTTGATGAGGTAATGGAACAATTAGCGGTGATTGGTCAGGCCGTCCATCGTTGGCCGAAGGTGCCCGTTGCGGCTTAAGACCCTTGAGGCAAGCTCAAGAAAATTTCTGAAGAGTCCCCCGATATTGGGGGATTTTCTGTTAGGAGTGGTTAAGTGATTGAAAACTCGGCAAAAGGCAACCCGCATTTCTCCCAGTTGCCAAAAAGTGATAGGGGGAAGATTTGTAACATTTTGTTAAGTTTTAAATAGACAAATGCCTAGTAATCGTTTAACTTCAGAGTAATCCTTACATTCACACTTAAGATGATCTAGTTTAATTCTGATTACGTCATTATGGTAACGAATAATCAACTATTTAATGAAGTGTTAGATATAACGCAAAGCATTTGGAAAGCCGAGCCAATGCGGAATATTCGTATGCCTGATATTAACAAGACTGCTGAACCGGTAGAAGTCAGAGCTTTATGGACAGATTATGGGTTACGTCCGAATGCGGGTATCTTGGCTTTTTTAATTCAACCTGTTTCAGATAAAAAGAATTTAGAACAGTGGAAAGCAAGATTAAAAGAATGGCCTATTCGTGGCGGTTTATTAGTGAGTCCAGATGAGACACTTCATCTCGTAGAACCAACTTTTGATTCTTCGCAATTATTAAGCTATAAAGTGTTAAGCATTGATGATTGGCGTGAAACGTTAGTGTCTTCAAAACCTCATCTTTTCACTCCTAAAGCATTATCCCAGTTTCGTCAAGGTCAATTATCTCTAGCGGATGTAGAAGAAAACATTGATAAAAGAAGTTTTAGTTTTATTTCACGTCAGCAAGAAAAAATTGATCAGGCTTTTGAAAATGCAATCAAAGCAGCATTAAAGAAAGTTAATACTACTAAAAATTTAAATTCCTCTCGAAAGAATGTAAAAGCTCATATTGTTCGAGTGGCGATCGCCTATCTAGCGGCCAGAATCTTAGAAGATAAGGGCTTTTTCGGTGCTGATCAAGTTCCTCAAGAAGATGATCCATTGACTTTATTACGACGTATGATGGAGCATACCAACGGATTTTTTAGTCGGGCTTTAGAATCGGCAGAATTTGTCAATGAAATTATCCGACAGCAATTAGCTGTTTACATGGGGCCATCAGTTAGTTTTGCTCTTGCGAATCATCGTGATGTCGGTAGATTATACGAAAAAGCAGTCATAAATTTACCTAATGATTTAGAGGATAAAATTTGGGGGGATTTAAACAGACATTACACCCCGATCAAAGTTGCTGAAAAAATTCTAGAGTTGCTTCCTTTAGAACGGATTCGACCAGAAGAACGTTTTATTTTTGATCCTGCGGCGGGTTCAGGCAGTCTTTTATTAGCGGCAACTTTGCGATTGTCTCAAATGTCTGATATTCCCTATGATGAGACTTTACGAAGAGAATATTTGTCTAATCACGTTATTGGTAATGATTTAGATAAAGATGTCAAATTAATTACTCAACTTCGTTATTTTTTGGCGAGTGAAACTGTGAATACTACCGATTTACTGCCATCTCCTCAATTTTATAATGAAA
>JAYKIP010000008.1:0-4916 GCA_035286205.1 Merismopediaceae cyanobacterium | reverse complement strand
GTGCGTTTATTTCAGGAACGGGGCATTGATGTCACTCAAACGATGAGTCGCTTGAAAAGTAAGCGTTCTGGGGCGGCAATGGAGATTGATATTGTGGCGGTGAATGGGAGCGAGTTGGTGGCGGTGGAATGTAAATCTCGACTGTCGAGGGATGATGTAGATGATTTTTTGAGCCGATTACAGCGATTTAAGGTGGCTTTTCCTCAATTTCAAGCGTTTCAGGTTTATGGAGCAGTGGCGGGGATTGAAATTGACCAGGGGATAGATGTCTATGCTTATCGGCGCGGTTTGTTTGTGATTAAGCAATCGGGGGAAACGGTTAAAATTATCAATGATGTTCAGTTTCAACCTGTGGGTTTTGCCTAGAGCACTCATCTTGGGTGTCATGGACTCACAAAGCTATGCCTTAAGCCCTGAGCGTACTATCTCTTTGCACTTGGCCCTAAATCTAAACTGCGATTATCCCGTCATGTCGAAAAATATTGTTGCACTGCTATTTCTGACAATGCTTAATACAATTTTCTTTTTCAGACAAGACAATCTTGCGCACTAATTGATCAGCAAACAACAATCTTTGTGATCTATTTTATGGAAAATGCAAAACTAAATTTCAAGTCTAACGTCAAATAAACTTAAAATACTAAAAAACAAGTTATCAAAGACTATGTTAGATAAGACATAGGTTATTGACTTGACAAAATAAATAAGTTATCATGAGACTACACATTAAATAACTTACCTTGCAACTTTCATGGAATTAAATTGTTAATATGTATGATAAGAAAACTTTTGTTGTTTTTTGCACTCACCTTTTCCCCATATTCTGTTATGGCTCAATCAACATATACTATTACTGGTAGCCTAACGTTGGTAGATAGTAAAATAGAAGGCTCTCAAACTAACTGTTATGGAACAGGAGGTTACAGTGATATTGAGGGGGGGATGGAAGTAACTATTAGAAATGATATAGGAAAAATTATTGCTATTGGTAGAACTGATGCGGGTTATCGACAGCAAGGAGAATACTCAAGCGTTACTTGTATCTTTCCATTTAAGGTAACTGATATACCGAGATCTCCTTTTTATAGCATCGAAATCGGTAGAAGAGGAAAAGTAAACTTTTCTTATACTGAATTACAAAAACAAAAATGGAAAGTAAACTTTTCTCTGTCGCGTTAATGATTTTGTTTTTATAGCAGTAAGCTATTCAAAAATGAGCTAATGAGAGCCAATCTTACCCTGTTAATTAAAGATTTGAATTGTATTTGCAATTATTGTTCCAGATTAGTTTAATATGGTGACGGATTTAATTATGTAGTCGTAATGGCTTTGTTGTGCTGACACTGTAACAAATTGGACTTGTATTTCTCGCTAAACCCCATCTAACTCGAAACCCATAATTTTTAGATCTCCTAGAGTAATCCCCCTAAATCCCCCTTTTTAAGGGGGACTTGTGCCTGAAACGTATCTCAAAAAACTAAAGTTCCCAAAATGGACGTGGTTTATTATCCTGAAATAAGTTCAGACACAGACTCCCCACTCTCTGCCCTATCTTTCACACCATAACAACTCAGTGATCCCCTAAAAAACCTTTAGGCATAGGCAAGGAACTTAAGCTCTTTGTTAGCAAAACTTGTCTGTACCTCTCCCAAGCAAAAATGTTATCTACAGTCGAGGACAATCTCTTGATAAATCATTGTTTTTTTGACTTTAGAACCTAAACTATTGAAGAATAAACCTTTTGGCTCTACTGAATCTTGAGCTTCTAGCCCTTTTACTTCAACCGTTTTTAGAACCTTTTCTTCACAATAATCTTTGTTTATTCCCCATTTTTTACTAGCCTATTCCTGTTATAATGACTCTCCCCCCTGACCCATTACCTCATTCCTTAAAAGCTCAAGTTTATTTCATTGGAGCCGGCCCCGGTGATCCCGATCTCTTGACCCTAAAGGGTTACAAAATTCTCTGTCAAGCAGATGTCATCTTCTATGCCGATTCCCTCGTACCCAAACAAATGCTACGGGATATTAAACCCTCTGCCCAGGTAATCCCCACCGGCAATCAAACCCTAGAAACGATTCTTCCCCGCATGATTGAAGCCGTCAGAGCCGGGCAAAGCGTGGTGAGATTACAGTCAGGCGATTTAACCCTGTATAGTGCCATTGAGGAACAAATCCAAGCCCTACAAGAAGCGGAAATTCCCTACGAATGTGTGCCGGGGATTAGTGCATTTCAGGCGGCGGCGGCCCAATTAAATGCAGAATTAACCATTCCCGATCTCGTCCAGACGATTATCCTCACCCGGATGAGTGGGTCAGCTTCCGCAGTACCCGAAGCCGAGGACTTGGCTTCCCTGGCCGCCCATCGGGCTAGTTTATGCCTCTACTTGGCCGCCCGTCATGTGGCCGAAGCCCAAGCGCGATTATTACAGCATTATCCCCCGGAGACTCCCGTTGCTATCTGTTTCCGGGTCGGTTGGCCGGATGGACAAATTTGGGTGGTTCCCCTCGACCAAATGGCGATCGCCTCCCAGGAAAAAGCCCTAATTCGCACCACTCTGTATATCATTAGTCCCGCCCTCAAAACCGACAAAAAAGGGCGATCGCAACTGTATCACCCCCAACATCAACACCTCTTTCGCCCCCGTTAAAGTACTGGTTAACGTTCCATGGCTTCCACCGATTTGGGAACATCACAAGTTAAAACCTCATAGCCAGTCTCCGTGACTAACACATCATCCTCAATACGAATGCCAATACCCCGCCAGCGATCGGGAACTTCCGGTTGACCTTCAGCCGGTTTAATCTCCGGCGAAATATAAATCCCTGGCTCCACCGTTAACACATTGCCCGGTTGTAACGCCTGCCAGGTTTCTTCCCCACATTTATAAATCCCCGCATCATGGACATCCAGACCTAACCAATGGCCGGTACGGTGCATGAAAAAGGGTTTATATTTTTCCTCTTTAATAATTTCTTCCTTGTCTCCTACCAATAACCCTAACCCCATTAACCCTTCCACAATCGTATTCACTGCCGTTTCATGGATTTGATTGTAGGGCGTGCCGGGTTTAACCTGTTCAATGGCATTTAATTGGGCCTGTAACACAATTTCGTAGAGTGTTTTTTGTTCGGGCGTAAATTTGCCACTGACCGGAAACGTGCGGGTAATATCCCCATTGTAATAACCGTAAGCACAGCCCGCATCAATGAGAATGAGATCATTTCCTTGGACAGGTTGATCATTATTAATGTAGTGCAAAATACAGGCATTAGCTCCCGTTGCCACAATGGAAGGATAGGCTGGCCCCATGCCCCCCTGAAGACGAAACGTATGTTCAATTTCCGCTTGAATTTGGTATTCAAAATGACCCACCTGAGCAAATTCCCTGGCGCGGTTATGGGCTTCGGCAGAGATCGTACAAGCTTTACGAATTAAGTCTAATTCGGCGGGACTTTTCACCAAGCGCAGGGGGTGTAAAAGATGATGGGTATTTTCTAAGGCTTTGGGGCCAGTTCCCCGTTTGGGATAGGTGGCCATTAATTTTTGCCAATGATTAATCACCGTTTCATTAAAATGATGATCGCGCCCTAAATGGTAATAAATCCGATCACACTTTTCTAAATATTGGGGCAATTTTTCATCTAATTCGGTAATGGGATAGGCTTCATCGGCTCCGTAGCGTTCCTTGGCTCCTTCTACCCCCTGACGGTAACCTGTCCAAACTTCTTTTTCCGGGTCTTTGGGTTGGACAAATAAAATGAATTTATGCTCGGCATGGTGGGGAGCCAAAACGGCCACGGCTTCCGGTTCATTAAAGCCCGTTAAATAAAAGAAATCACTATCCTGCCGAAACACATATTCCACATCATTGTGCATCACGGCGGTGGGGGCACTTTGGAAGATGGCCGTTCCCTGACCGATTTGTTCCATAAGGCGATCGCGGCGTTGACGGTATTCGGCTTGGGAAATGAACATAGACATCCGGGTAGCAGTTAAACTAGGGAAGAATGGAAAAATAACTTTTCTTACTCTAGCGGGCGAAGAAAGCCTAAGCAATGATCCTGACTCCTGTTGAGGATGACCAATGCGGTTACTGGTGGCTCCGGATTCCTTTAAGGGAACCTTATCTGCAACTGAAATTTGTGGGATTCTCCAACAGGAATTGGGTCAAGATTTTGATGTGATTTGTCACCCGTTGGCCGATGGTGGGGAAGGAACCCTAGCGGCGATCGCCGGGAGTTTACGGGATCATCAATGGATCACCCAAACGGTCACCGGCCCCTTACCAGGAAAGACTGTGACGGCGCAGTATTTATGGTTATCGACCCGCCAAATCGCTTTTATTGAAATGGCCCAGACCAGTGGCTTAACGTTATTACAACCCGCAGACTACAATCCCGAATTAACCACCACCTACGGTACCGGCGAGTTAATCCATCATGCCATCCAGCAGGGAGCAAAACAGATCTATTTGGCGATCGGGGGATCAGCCACCAATGACGCGGGGTTAGGGTGTTTAATGGCTTTAGGCTGGCAATTTTTCGATGGGGCGGGTCAATGTATTGGTTACGGGGGGCAAGGCTTAATCAAACTTGCTCGATGGATTTCCCCCCCAGGGCTTATCTTACCGCCGATCACGGTGCTTTGCGATGTGACGAATCCCCTCTACGGAGTCAACGGTGCGGCCTATGTTTATGCTCCCCAAAAAGGGGCTGATGCTTCGATGGTGGAACGCTTAGACCAGGGCTTACGCCATTTTGCTCAGGTCGTTCAGCAAACAGAAAATCTCGATCTGAATTTTCCGGGGGCTGGGGCTGCCGGTGGGTTGGGGGCCGGGGCCAAATGGGGTTTAAAGGCTAATTTGGAAAGGGGATTTACGGCGATCGCCCAATTAACGCAATTTTCCGAAAAAA
>JAYKIP010000007.1:0-3319 GCA_035286205.1 Merismopediaceae cyanobacterium | reverse complement strand
TTTTACCAAGGGGCGATCGAATCAGTGGATGATATTTCCTTGGATGCGTTGCGGGTAACCGGGGCTTCCTGGTTCCAGATTGCCCAGTATGGCATTTTGCCCCAGGTGGCTCCCTTATTTTTAGGTTATACCCTCTATATGTTTGAGTATAATATTCGCATTTCGTCTATTTTTGGAGTCGTGGGAGCCGGGGGCATTGGTTTTGAATTAGTCACCTATATTAATGGTTTTGAACGACAAAAAGCGGCAACGTTTATGATTGTTTTATTAGTCGTGGTTACCGCCATTGATGCCCTGAGTCACCAGTTAAGAAAAAAATTGGAGATCAACACTTAAGCCCCTAGGGCCGTTAGAAAGTTAACAAAAGGCTTAAAATAGGGAAAGGTAGCCCCCCGTTTTAAACCTTGAGGAACGATCCATGATTGAAATGCGAGTTGCTGGAATTGCCCTAGATGCGGTTACTCGTAGCCCGATTGTTCTTTTGAAGGACGGTTCTGATCGCCGCGCCCTGCCGATCTACATTGGCCAAGACCAGGCCAGAGCGATTATTGGGGCTTTGGAAAATCAACGACCGCCCCGCCCCCTCACCCATGATTTGATGGTCGCCCTATTAGAAACCTGGGAAGTGCAACTAGAGCGCGTGATCATTCATTCTTTGCAAGATAATACGTTTTATGCCGTGTTATGTTTACAACAGGGAGAGGTAAAAAAAGAAATTGATTGTCGGCCATCCGATGCGATCGCCTTGGCCCTACGATTAGATACGCCGATCTGGGTGATGGAAGAAGTGGTAGCCGATGCCTCCATTCCGGTTGACCGGGATGCCGATGAAGAAGAACGTCAAGCCTTCCGCGATTTTATTTCCAAGTTACGCCCAGAGGATTTAATTAAACAAGCCGGTTTCAATCCGGAAGAAACGCCCAATGGGGATTAAGTTGGGGATAAGTTATGGTTAACTAGGGTTAACGGTTTTGCCGATTGGAATTTATGACGGAACATCCTCCCCTGACCCCGAAATTATTGCGTGACTTTGGCTACCTGGTGGGTGGAATTTTCGCCGGGCTGTTTGGTTTGTTGATTCCTGTGCTTCGCGGCCATGGTCTTCCTCTCTGGCCCTGGGCGATCGCCGTCCCCCTGATTATTTTAGGGTTAGTGTATCCCAAGGCCCTTGCGCCGGTGTACCGTGTCTGGATGCAAATTGGCTTAATGTTGGGCTGGATTAATAGTCGTATTATTTTAGGGATTGTCTTTTTTCTGGTGTTAACTCCCATGGCCTTGATCATGAAAGTCCTGAAACGGGATACCATGAATCGGCAATTTGAACCGCAAACTGTCAGTTATCGCACACCGAGCCGCGATCGCTCTCCCAGTCATTTGGAAAAACCCTATTAAAAAAATTATGGAAGGCTTTTTAGAGTTATTAAAAGATATTTGGGAATTTCTCAAGGAACGACAAAAATATTGGTTACTGCCCCTAATTCTTACCCTCGTGTTATTGGGAGCCTTGATTGTCTTTACCCAGGGTTCGGCGATCGCCCCGTTTATCTACACGCTGTTTTAACCCATCATGGTACAAAAGCAGTCACCTTAATGATCAATATTTTTGACAGGTTATGCTATGCTAACCCATTCTATGTAATCAGCGATCGCAATCAATAATTTAGTCGGCACGCAATACTGGTTCGCAGGCACGCACAGATAGTTAATTTGCTTCATTAAAAAGTTTTGTGACTTTTTTACCCTTAATTAAAGCATTATGACTCTAGAATAGTGTATAAGATTATAGACGATAATCACCGAGTAATTGGGATGAACGGCGAGGTACTCAAACGCTTATTTAGAGCGGTTGCCAGTGAAGATTCAGTGGCGATCCAGGGTATGCTGTCTGTGGTTGTCGAAGATGAACGGAAAAAAGGGCATACTAATCTAGCGGCCCAACTTGAAGGCATTATTCGTAAAAGCAGTCATTCACCAACTTTATCTCTTCCTCCCAGTGTTACAGAAGCTCGCTCTCCTTTACCACTTTCCTCAAAAAGTGCTGGTCTTCAGCCTTTAATTCCTTTATCGAGTAAACATCGGTTTAATCATCCTTTTATTATTACTGTTCCTCGTGAACATTTACGGCATCACATGATTTTGTCTGATACTGTCGAGGAGCGTTTTTGCCGTATTGAGAAAGAATATGCGGCACGTGATCGCCTCGCTCATTTTGGCTTACGTTATAGGCAAAAAATTTTACTTTATGGTTCTCCTGGTTGTGGCAAAACAATGGGAGCAGAGCGTATTGCTTGGAATACTGGCTTAACTTTAGTTAAGGTTCGTTTTGATGCAATGGTTTCTTCATATTTGGGAGAAACGGCTACTAACCTGCGGGAAGTGTTTGAAACTGTGTCTCAGTCTCCTTGTTTATTATTTATTGACGAGTGTGATGCTATTGCCAAATCTCGTGAGGATAGCCAAGAAGTGGGTGAAATTAAACGAGTTGTTAATACATTTCTTCAATTGCTTGATGAATATGAAGTCTCTAATGGTTTATTGGTAGCTGCGACAAACCTAACTAAATTTTTGGATGAGGCTGTATGGCGTAGGTTTGATGATGTTATTGAAGTACCAAAACCAACAGAACAAGAAATTAGAGCAATTCTCCGTCAGACTCTTGCGGCGGTTGAAGTTGGTTCTATTGAGTGGGACTTAATTGTTAAAAAAATGAATAACTTTTCGGCAGCACAAATTGTTAAAGTTGCACAAGATGCAGCTAAACGAGCAATTTTAGATCGAGAAGAATTAGTTATTCAAGAACATTTAGTGCAATCAGTTAAAGAAATATCTGTTTCCAATGTCCAATCTATCTAATCAATTTCCGCACAAATCATTACGTTTAGCTAAAGAAGGAACTGCTTCTCTCCCGTCTGGTGGTGGTCGTCGAATTTCAGATACGACCTTAGCAAATAAAAGTAATGCTTGGGGACATGGAAGCAAGCTCAAGTCCTCCATTGATTCTATTACGAGTCACTGGTATGAAGAAAAAGAAAGACGAAATGAGGAGGATAAACCCCCACTTTTGGACATCGTTTCTTTTATTTTACAGATTGATCCCGATTTATTTAAAGCTGACGACTTAAAAAGCTTTGGGATTGAAATTGTTGCTGATTTAGAACAAGGATATATTATTGGAGCTTCGGCTGACACTGAGCTAAGTACAGGACAAAAAATGCAAGGAATCGAGAAAAAGGGAAAAATTGGGCAAAGAAGGATTAAGAATAAGATGACGAAGATGGTCAAAACCCAGACGAAAAAGGCTTTTCGCTCGACGACCATG
>JAYKIP010000006.1:0-4954 GCA_035286205.1 Merismopediaceae cyanobacterium | reverse complement strand
TGCCCTTTATCTTGGGACTCCGGGGGGCCGGGGAATGTGTGCAATTTCAACCCCATTTAGCCGGTTGTCTGATTTTAATCCCTCGAAAACCGCCCTACGATCGCCTGAAAATGATTCCCTTAAAAACCGGTTTTGTGTTTCACCATGCTAATGCTTTTGAACAGGAGGGAGAGTTAATTGTAGATTCCATTAGTTATGCTTCGTTACCCCAAGTACAACCGGATCGCTTCTATAAAGATGTCAATTTTGATGAACTTGATCCCGGTCAACTCTGGCGATTTACTGTTAATTTAACGGCCCAAGAAATTACCCCAACGTTGTTAATTCCTCGCTGTTGTGAATTTCCCACCCTCAATGGCGATCGCCTGGGTCGCCCTTACCGGTATGTTTATCTAGGAGCCGCCCATCATCCCACCGGTAATGCTCCTTTGCAGGCCATCTTAAAACGGGATTTACAAACTGGGGAGGAATGGCTTTATTCCTTTGCTCCGAGGGGCTTTGTGGGAGAACCGATTTTTGTGGCGAATCCCCAGGGAACAGAGGAAGATGACGGTTGGTTATTGGTGTTAGTTTATAATGCGGCCAGTCATTTATCGGAATTGGTGATTTTACGTGCTAAGGATTTACAACTGCAAGCAAAATTAACGTTGCCGGGTCATATTCCCTACGGTTTACACGGTTTTTGGACTCCCCAGATTCTTTGAGATTATGCCTGAAATTGCATCTTAGTAATTTTGGCTTATTCTAGCCGATGGCCCTCAATCTCTCCTAAAAAGGGGAATTACCAACGCTCAAATTCGTAATAGATATTACCCTGGGTTTCGTAGCTAACGCCTTGAAATTCGTCTAATTTAGCTTCTAAAAAGGCCATGGCTTCTTCCTGGGAAAGTTCGGTACGTTGCATAAAGGTTAAAATGCTCACTTTGCCCTGGGTTTGACGGACTAGCTTATCGAAAATTTCTTCGATGTCTTTTTTCAAGTTCTTGAGGTAAAAATAGATACTCATGGCTAACCCAAAGGACACCAATAATCCCAATAAATGCCAGCCCAGGGTCAGACGAATATAGGCCAAAAAGAACCATTCAAAAATGGCGAAAAAAATGAGGGTATTCATAAAAACTGGCGTTGACCCAATGCGTTCCTGTTCCGTGCGTCCCTTTAATTTCACTAAACACACGACATAGGCGATCGCGGTGACGATGGGATAGAGGAGCCAAGCCATAGATAAACCAGAGGGGAAAACAAGTTGAGTGTTTTAATTTATCCTATCCTAGCCCTCGTTAGAGCTTGGGAAACAGTCCGGTTAGATCCCCTGCTGAATTGGGATCAAAGATAACTGGCTCTTGCTTGGGTCACAGACAACGGGCTTGCTCTGGAGTTGAAGATAACGGGCGTTCTTTTAGATCACAGATAACGGGCTTTCTCTGGAGTTGAAGATAACGGGCTAGAAGCCCATCCTACCTAGGGGTCTCCTCCCAAAGGGTGAAGCGGGTTCATCTCTCCTGGTGAAGTCATCTATAGAGCCATTGCGTTGGAATAGGGATCAAAGACCTTTTTCTTACTCCTTTTGTAACGCAGTCCTATGAAATACTATCACTTGAAATTGTTGGTGATTGGGGCCACGCTATTGGTCTGGGGACGTTTGGCCGTCGGAGCTTGGCAATCCCTTTTTCCCCAAGGCCCGTTACTCGCGCCTCAACACAGTTCGTTATTGGATGCCCCCTCTCGGAATCTTTAGGGCATTTTCCGCAGACCTGGGCCAAGGCGATCGCCCCACTGTAAAGACAGGACGGCATTTGTCCGATAGGATAAGGAGAAGTCCTAACGGCTGAGTGTCTTGCTCCCTAAAAAACGTTAACAATGTCTGTTGCGGTGACCGCCTTACCTAGCTACTCGACAATATGGGACAGTGAACGGGAACTGTATCGGTTTTTGCTGGCTACCCAGGCAAAATTACGCGGCCAACAAACGATCATTTTAAGTCTGTCCCAACGGTTGGAACCGGTAGATTTTCTCCAGGTTTTAGCGACGATTTCTCCCCACCAAACGATTCATTTTTATCAGGAAAGTCGAGACTGTCAGGAGGCTCTCTTGGGGTTTGGGGTATGTTGTCAGTTACCCCTACAGGGCGGCTTAACCGTTGGCGATCGCTTTGTCCAGGCGAAACAATTTGTTCAATCTTGTTTTCAGTTAATACATCCTTTACCGAGTGCTTCCGGAGCGGGAATTGTACCGACGGTTTACTGTGGTTTTAGTTTTTTTGACCAGACCGATCCCCAGGCGGCTTTTCCCCCGGCGTTTGTTTTTTTACCCCATTTTCAACTCATTAAACGGGGTTATCATTATCATCTGCTCTGTAATCTTTTCCTTGATAAAACCCTCAATCTCAAATTTTTAGTTAAACAAACCTTTCGCCAACTGCAACGCATTAAACAAAGCCAGGGTCATTGGCCCCATCGAGATCCCTTTGTGACCCATCACGGTCAACCTCAGAGCGTTAATCCCCACCTCTCCGAAACGATCCAGTCTCTACTCCCGGCGATTCAAAGTCAAGAACTCCATAAAGTTGTCCTGGCCCAAGCGTTAGATTTAGTGTTACCGGCTTCTTTTGGTTTAGTAGATTCTTTACAAAGATTGCGTTCCCATTATCCCGATTGTGCGGTTTTTTCCCTCGGTAATGGTCTGGGAGATTATTTCATCGGTGCGAGTCCCGAACGCTTATTAAGTATTCAACAACAGCAATTATTAACGGATGCCTTGGCGGGGTCAGCCCCTAGGGGAAAAACGCCTCAAGAAGATGCCCGGTTAGCCCATCAATTATTGCAAAGTGACAAAGAACGTTATGAACATCAAGTGGTGATCGAATTTCTCCTCAATCGCTTAACCAGTCTCGGATTAACCCCCCAGCGATCGCCCTTAAAGCTCTTAAAATTATCGAATATTCAACATCTTTGGACACCCATCCATGCCCAACTCCTGCCCCATCTCCATCCCCTAGATATTATCGCCCAATTGCATCCGACCCCCGCCGTTGCTGGAGTGCCCACCGCCAAAGCCTGTGAATTAATTCAACGTCATGAAAACTTTGATCGTTCCCTTTATGCGGCTCCCTTGGGATGGATAGACTATCAAGGCAATAGTGAATTTCGAGTAGGGATTCGTTCGGCTTTAATTCGCCAAAATCAGGCTCGGTTATTTGCCGGTGCTGGTATTGTTCAAGGTTCTGATCCCCAGCAAGAATTAGCAGAAATTCATTTAAAATTACAAACGTTGTTAAGGGCATTGCTTTAAAATAGATCCTAACCATTGTTGTGAGAGACTGCCATTTTTTCTGGATTCTCCTTGAGGATTAAGACTTCTAAACCACCATGACTTCCCCGTTTGATCTATCCCCGGCTCATTTTCTCGTTGTTGATACCGAAGGAAAAGACTATCTGCGCGAAATTGCGGTGATTAATGCGGCGGGTGAAATCATTTATGAAGCCTTTGCCCAGGAACATCCAGAAAATGATCAACGCCCCTTTAATGTCAAACCCCTTAAACAGATTTTACAGGAATTTTTTACCCTAACCCCATCCCACTGGGTCGTGTTTCATTCCGCTACCCATGATTTGCAAGTGCTACGGAATAGTTGTTATCAAACCGGGATTCGTTATCCCAATCTTCAGACGATCTGCACCTTTGAATTAGCGCGTCAACGTTTCGCCCAGTTACCGAGTTATTCCCTCGAATACCTGAGTCAAAAACTGAGTTTAAAAGTGAAGGAGCAGTTTTTTTCCCCTGACCAGGCCCATACCGCACGTTATGATGCTCTCTTTACCTATCAACTATACCTTGCCCTCCAACCATCTTCTCCCAAAACCATGCTACCCCTTAATCCTGCCCTTAATCCCTTTTCGTCTAGTCGTGTAGATAATCCCTTTCAAGACCATCTAGATTTAAAAACCATCTATCAATCGGAATTTGAACAGTTAAAATGGCTGATTCAGGATATTCGTCAGGATAAAAATCACCAGTCGAAAGGGGTCGTCATTATTGGGGAGCCGGGGAGTGGTAAAACCCATTTAATGATGCGCTTGGCTAAAGAATTATTAAAAGTTAACCGTTTGCTATTTATTCGTCATCCCAATAACCCAGAATCAGTTTTATACCATATTTATAGTCGTATTCTAGAGTCTTTTGTCTATAAAATTCCGGATACCCATTACACACAATTAGAATTTCTATTAGCCCATAGCTTTGTCAAGTTAATTAGTCATACCAATTTTATGACTTTGACCCAAAAAGATCAAGATATTCGCCTAGCGGTTCAGGAGAATCCGTTAGATTTATACGAAAAATTGGGAGGGGATGATACGCAACGGAAAAAAGCCTATTGGGAGCATATTGAAAAACGCACAAATGAATGGTGGATGAGTGAATACGGGATTGCGGGTTATGCCCCAAAAATTATTAAAGGCATTATTAAATTTTGTCGTTACAGCGATCGCCGGTATAAGGAATTAGTGACCCGGTGGTTAGCGGCGGAAGAATTAAGCGAATCTGAACTAACCATGTTAGGGTTAGATAACTGGAATGAAGAAATGAGTAAGGAGGCTTTTTCCCTTGAAGCGATTGCCGTTTTTAGTAAGTTATCCCTATTAGATGAGCCGTTAATCATTATTTTTGATCAACTGGAATTATTAGGTTTAAAACAAAATGAAAATTTATTATTGAGCTTTGGAGAAGCCGTCAAGGAAATTTTTACCCATGTACCCAATAGTTTAATTATCCTTAATTTATTTCCGGATCGTTGGCAACAATTTCAAGAAAAATTTGATGCTTCAATTGTTGACCGTATTTCTCAATATCAATTGACATTACAACGCCCCAGTAATGAAGCTCTGAAGGAAATTTTAGTCTTAAAATTACAGAGTGTGGGTCTTGATCTTCAGCAATTATTTACGACCGAGGA
>JAYKIP010000005.1:0-6141 GCA_035286205.1 Merismopediaceae cyanobacterium | reverse complement strand
CTGACAGAACTGTTCCCAAACGGACGCGCTCTCGCGCTGCTGTAAGGTCGTAGTCATTGGTTTATGATTCCTGTATGAATTTGTCAAGGTACGGATAACTGACACTTCTAATATTAGAGACTTTTTTGGGTTTTGTAAAGGTTTGTAACGATTTTTAACAATAATCTTGCTTATTTCATTGATAAGCTCTGCTTATGTTTCGTTTGGGGAAAGGGTTAAACGACGACAGGGAAAGGATGGGGAAGCGCGATCGCCCTCTGCATACCACAAGAGTCCCTAACCAGATAGAGTTTAAACTCTTTTGTGAGTCTTGCGGCGGATGTCAACGTTATCGTTCCCGTCCCTTGATAGACTAGAGAATAGCGATTAATTGTGCTAATCCCTGTTGAACTTTACTGACTTAGACATTTCCTATTGTTGCCATGCTCTTGACGGAACCGACACGCCCTCTCTTTGGCCGAGCGTTATTAACGCAGGCTACTGCTTCCCCGAATCAAAATCTTGCACCTCTGACGGCACGGGGCAATGCCCAGGGTCATTTGGAAATTGGCGGTTGTGATGTTCCTGCTTTAGTGAAACGCTTTGGTTCTCCTCTTTACATTGTGGATGAACAGACTCTGCGGGCTACCTGTCGCCAGTACCGGGAAGCCTTTAAGACTTATTATCATGGCCCCAGTCAAGTGATTTATGCCTCGAAGGCCTGGAGTTGTTTGGCTCTCTGTGCGGTGATTGCCCAGGAAGGTCTGGGTTTTGATGTGGTGTCGGGAGGAGAATTATTCACGACGTTACAAGCTCTTCGTCAATTGGGATGGACTCCCGAAGAAGCGGCCCAGCTTATCTATTTCCATGGCAATAATAAATCGGTGACGGAATTGGAATATGCGTTGGAAGTGGGTTGCACGTTAATTGTGGATAATTGGCTGGAGTTAGAAACCCTGGCCACGTTGAGCCGTTCCCTTGATCAGCCGGTTCCCCTTTTATTGCGCCTTACGCCAGGGATTGAATGTCATACCCATGAATATATTCGCACGGGTCATCTGGATAGCAAGTTTGGCTTTGATCCTCATCAATTGGAGGCGGTGTTTACCTATATCAGTCAACATCCCCACTTACTCTGTAAAGGGCTTCATGCTCATATTGGCTCACAAATTTTTGAACGCCAACCCCATCAGGATTTAGGCGGTGTGTTGGTGGACTGGTTTGCGAAGGGATTAAGTTATGGTCTGCCCTTCACGGAATTAAATGTGGGCGGTGGTTTAGGAATTTGTTATACCGAACAGGATGATCCCCCCAGCATTGAGGATTGGGTGAAAACCGTGGCTCAGTCTGTGGCTCAAGCCTGTGACGCTCAAGGATTATCTCTGCCGAAGTTGATTGCGGAACCGGGGCGATCGCTGATTGGTACGGCGGGGGTAACCGCTTATACCATCGGCAGTCGGAAGGTGATCCCGGAATTGCGGACGTATCTGGCGGTGGATGGGGGAATGTCGGATAATCCGCGGCCCATTACCTATCAGTCTCAATACCGCGTTTTAGTGGCAAATCGTTTAGAGTGCGCTCCCAGGGAAACGGTAACGATCGCCGGTAAACACTGTGAATCAGGCGATATTTTAATCAAAGAAACCCAACTGCCGGCGACGGAACCCGGTGATACCTTAGTGGTGTTAGGCACAGGAGCCTATAACTATAGTATGTCGTCCAACTATAATCGGATGGCTCGCCCGGCGGCGGTGATGGTCAATGGGGGAGAGGCTAATCTCTTTTTAGTGCGGGAATCCTATGAAGATTTAATCCGTCAAGACCGACTCCCCCAACGTTTGTTAACTTAATGTTTAATTGATGCTGATTCATTAATGCTGAATTGCCGTTTGGCTTTTGCCCACCTTCTAAAGCTTCCATGATGGGCTTTCTTCCACCCCCTACTTTATTACCAATTTTGCTCCATAACGTTATTGATATTGCGCTGGTTCTGGGGCTTTTATACGTTATTGGTAGCATTTTTGGGGAATATCGCACCCTTTTAATGTTGCGCGGTTTGCTGGTGTTGATGGTGGCCCAAATTGTGAGCGATCGCCTGCATTTAGAACTATTGAAATTTGTCCTCGAAAAATTGGTATTAGGGGCCGCCGTAGCCTTAGCCGTTATTTTTCAAGCCGAATTTAGACGGTTTTTAGAATTATTAGGGCAGGGCCAACTCTGGCAATTATTCCAACCCCAAAAACCCCAACCCAAAACCGATGGGGTCATTGATGAATTGGTGGATGCGGTCAAGGAGCTTTCCCAGAATCGCATTGGGGCCATTATGGTCATCGAAACCGTGAGTCCCCTAGACAGTAAACTCTTTGTCAATAAGGGGGTTAGTCTCAATAGTGAATTATCCAAAGAATTACTGCAAACCATTTTTCAGCCCAAAACCCTGCTCCACGATGGGGCCGTGGTTATCCAGGGCGATCGCATCACCGCCGCCGGGGTTATTCTACCCTTGTCCGAACGTAGTGCCTCCCGTCAACTGGGAACCCGCCATCGAGCGGCCATGGGCATTACCGAGCGTAGTGAAAACTGTTTATGTATCGTCGTCTCCGAGGAAACCGGTTCGATCACCCTGGCCGAAGGCGGTACTTTAAATCGTCCCTTAACCAGTAGTAAGCTCAAGGAACTCCTCGAAGCTAAATATGCTCAACTGGAAAGCCAATCTACCCCTCTCAATTTTGGCCGCAACCGCAAAAACCGCTCCAACTCCCATACCCCTTTGCCAAAATCTAATCCCTCTGATTAATGGCTTCCCCACAAGAGACGACATCGAGGGCGGTAAAATTAGTTTTTATGGGATGCTGTGCTGATTTCTCCTCTATTCCCCATCGTGACTAATGACTGCCAAGACCACCGTATTGAACCCCCTACCTGCCGATCTTGACCCCCAACGCTTGCCTCAGCATATCGCAGTCATTATGGACGGGAATGGCCGCTGGGCGAAACAACGGGGTCTGCCACGCATTATGGGTCATCAAAAGGGGGGAGATGCCCTCAAGGATTTAGTACGCTGTTGCGATGATTGGGGGATTGCGGCCCTCACGGTCTATGCCTTTTCCACCGAAAATTGGGGTCGTCCCCTGCCGGAAGTTGAATTTTTAATGACCCTAATCGAACGCATTCTTCGGCGAGAACTGCAATACATGATGGACGAGAATGTGCAAATTCGCTTTATGGGGAATTTAGCGGCTTTACCCCAGTCGTTGCAGGAGGGGATTGAACGGGCGATGGCCGATACGGCGAAAAATACGGGCATTCAGTTCACCGTTGCCACCAATTATGGGGGTCGTCAAGAGATTCTCAAGGCGTGTCGAGAGATTGCCCTAGCGGTGCAGGCGGGCCAACTCCAGGTGGAGAACATTGACGAAGCCGAATTTGAACGTCATCTTTACACGGCGGGGGTTTCCCATCCCGATCTATTGATTCGCACCAGTGGCGAAATACGGATTAGTAATTTCTTGTTGTGGCAGATGGCCTATGCGGAAATTTACGTGACCTCAACGCTGTGGCCCGATTTTGATCAAGCGGAACTCCATCAAGCCTTACGGGATTATCAACAACGGGAACGACGGTTTGGTAAATTGCAAAGCAAAGGTAAAGAAAAATAAGGAAACCTTTGGCCCCTCTCAAATTCTAGGGAATAATAAAGCAAAAGACGGGCCTCGGCCAGTGTCGTGATGTTCATCCCCCTTATCTATGTTATCGTCCTCTAAAAAGACCGCCCTCACTGTTCGTCCCCCCTCCCCGGTAGCCGCGAGAACGTTGGCCGAGGAACAATTTAAGCGGGAACGTCTCCACGATATTCAACTGTTACTGCAAGATTTATTTGTGCGGGAGGAAGCGACGGTTAGACTCATACTGGAATATTTGTATGATATTGGGGCAATTAATATTATTAATAAAAAGTTTCCTTTGCCACCGTTGAATCAGTTTTTAAAGTCTTTAGTGGGCATTCCCAAGCCGATCGCCAAGCGTTTATTACTCCGTTGGTTTCAGCAAAAATGCCCGGCTCTACTGGCCAAATGGTTATACAACAAGGTTAAATTTTAAGGGGATAGGAAGGCAAGGATGGCCAAAGCCTTGGGGCGGGGTTCGGGTTGGCGATACGGGGTCTTACTGGGGTTATCTTTAGCCAGTGGAACCTTCCCGTTATTGGCTCTGCCGCCTGCCGATGATTTACCGGAGGAGAAATTACGAACGGAAATCATTTTAGAAGGGCGATCGCCCCTAGATGGTCAACCCTTGAGTGCATCCCAATATGAGGAGTTAAAAAAGCAATTAGCGGAACGTCCCTATCCCCCCCAGGTTGCCCCAAAAATTCGTCAATTAGTGTTTTTATTGCGAGTCCGCAAGTTTATTAGAACGATTTTCCCTTTTTTATAATGGTTATAATTGGCCTACTAATCTACCCACCTATGATAAAGAAAGGGACAATCAACGCTATAATATGACTGGTTGCTCATGGTGAAAAAATTTATGAATCAATCATTGACCCTAACATTAAAGGAAAGCACCTTTGCCGCCCTTCAACAGCAAGCCAAACATTTAGGTATCTCCCCTGAGCTTTTATCCGTAAATTTGCTAGAACAACAAATTGAAAAAACGATTGATGCCAATGTGCATAATGCTCCAGAGCCTCTAGCACAACGAAGATTTTCTAGTCATTTTGGTCAATTGAATTTAGACAATACAATCTTAGTTGATAATGACAGTATTGATGCTGATTTAGCCCAACAATATTGGGGGGATGATGAGGATATTTAATGCTTTTGGATACTTCTGGATTATTGTGTTTACACTATCGGACTGAACCTTTACATAGCAAAGCAGTCGAAGAATACGAAAAAACAACCTTTCATTTAACCCACAGCTACATTCTTGCAGAGTATGTTGCCCTGGCAACGGCTAGACGGTTTCCTCGTCCATCAATTCTCGATTTTATTACTGACTTATTAGCAGATCCTGATATAAAATTTGTGTGGATAGATGAGTTATTACACCAAGAAGCTTTCAAACTTTTAACTTTAAGATTAGATAAAACCTATTCTTTGTGTGATGCTGTCAGCTTTGTTGTGATGCGTCAATATCAAATTAGGGAAGCTTTAACCACCGATAGACATTTTGAACAAGAAGGTTTTATTCGTCTTCTTATTTAGAAAATTTACCTAACTTTTTTGGGTAATTATTTCTTTTTTATTGTGCCATTTTTTTCATTAATATGACTCAAACAATTTCACCAGATGCCCATTCCTATAGCCTCACCGATTGGCAACAGGGCTATACTTCCCAAACCCAAGAATGGGATACCGAGTTAACTATTACTGAAGGCAATATTCCCCAGGGATTAAAAGGAACTCTCTTTCGCAATGGGCCAGGATTATTTGAAATTGGCGGTATTCCTATTCGTCACCCCTTTGATGGCGATGGATTAATAACGGCTTTTACGTTCGATGAAGAGGGTCGAGTCCGTTTCCGCGATCGCTTTGTTCGTACCCAGGGTTACTGTGAAGAACAGGCGGCGGGTCAATTAATTTATCGAGGGGTTTTCGGCACGCAACGACCGGGGGGATGGTGGAAAAATGCCCTGGATTTACGCTTAAAAAATATTGCCAATACCAATGTAATTTACTGGGGTAATAAACTCCTGGCTTTGTGGGAAGCGGCGGAACCCCATCGTTTAGATCCCGTAACTTTAGAGACGCTAGGATTAGATTATTTAGACGGCATTTTAAGCCCCGGCCAAGCCTTTTCTGCTCATCCTTGTCTAGACCCCGCCTGTGAATTAGACCAGGGGGAACCCTGCTTGGTGAATTTCTCGCTGAAAACGGGTTTATCCAGTCAAATTACTCTCTTAGAAATGAGTCCCCAGGGGCAACTCTTACGTCGTCATACCCATAGCATTCCGGGGTTTGCGTTTATTCATGATTTTGCGATTACGCCCAATTATGCGGTCTTTCTCCAAAATGCGGTTTCCTTTAATCCTTTGCCCTTTATCTTGGGACTCCGGGGGGCCGGGGAATGTGTGCAATTTCAACCCCATTTAGCCGGTTGTCTGATTTTAATCCCTCGAAAACCGCCCTACGATCGCCTGAAAATGATTCCCTTAAAAAC
>JAYKIP010000004.1:0-2935 GCA_035286205.1 Merismopediaceae cyanobacterium | reverse complement strand
CCTGGCTAGGGGGCTGATGTTTTAACGGTTGATAGGGCCAAAAGGTAAAATTTCCCCCCGTCAACCAGGAGCGCAAAAGGGGCATTAAACCACTCACATGACCCAGGGGCAAACAATCAAAACTATGAATTTTCTGTTCCTGAAAATAGGTTTGCATCCCCTGAATCGAAGCCGTTAAGGTCTCTAGGGTATGGGCCGCAAATTTGATATTTCCCGAACTGCCCCCGGTGGAAAGATAGAGATAGGAACTCAACCGATTGGCGATCGCCGGGCTGAAAACCGCCAAGGATGGAGCCGAAACCGGTAAATCCCCCCAAAGGAGATCGACTTGAATCAAATGAAAAACCTGTTGCCATTCCTGGGATTGCCAATGGGGATTCCCCAAAAACAGGGAGCCTTGGGCCTCCCATACCGTGATAAGGGCCGCGATCAAGGTTGCCGGGCTATCCGTCACGATCAGCACTTGAGGAGAGGTAATCCCTTGACACTGGCTTTGATAGGTATGGCGATCGCGGGTTAACTGCTCTAGGTCTATCCCCACCAAAGTTGCCGAGGATAACCAATACTCTAAGGCAGTAGAAAATGTCTGCCCCCTAACTGGCCAGATATTCACTAATCAATGCCTTCTGTTTCCGCAGTTTATTCAGAGCTTCCCGCTCAATTTGCCGCACTCGTTCCCGACTGATATTCAGAATCACACCAATCCGAGCAAGGGTCAGGGGTTGTCCATCATTCAAGCCAAAACGTAGGGATAACACTTCCTTTTGTTGGGGGGTCAACTCTTCCATCAGATTTTCTAAATCCACCTGAAGGGCAGTATGGGTCGCAAAATCTTCGGGTTGAATCCCCGTATCTTCCAACAGTTCCCCTAATTCGGTGTCCTGGTTATCTCCCACTTTAAGATCCAGGGAAAGGGGATGGCGGGCACGTTCGAGGTATTCCCGTACCTGTTTCGGCGAAATGTCTAACTCTTCAGCCAGTTCCGCAATGGTCGCTGATCGCCCGTTTTGTTGAGCCAGATGGCGTTGAGCTTTTTTGATTTTGTTTAATTTTTCCGTAATGTGAATCGGTAACCGGATGGTACGGCTTTTTTCGGCGATCGCCCGTGTAATGGCCTGACGAATCCACCAGTAAGCATAGGTCGAGAAACGATAACCCTTCGTCGGATCAAACTTTTCGACCCCCCGTTGCATCCCGATCGTGCCTTCTTGAATGAGATCCAACAAATCTAAATTTCGCTTCAAATATTTTTTGGCCACAGAAACCACTAGCCGCAAATTGGCTTCCACCATCTTCCGTTTCGCCCGTTCCCCAGAGGCGATCGCCGCTTGCAGTTCAATTTCCGATAAATTCGCCGCCTCGGCCCAGACTGCTTGACCCGGTTCATAGCCTAACTTCTTCGTCAAAGACTGTTTTAAGGCTTCCAGGGCAACGAGACGCTGAATGCGTTTAGCCAACAATACCTCTTCTTCGTGGGTTAACAGAGGTACGCGACCAATCTCTCGTAAGTAGGCGCGAACTGAATCGGGGGTAGTAGTCGCAGTCTTCATAACGCAATCCAGAGAAACTTGGAACTAAGGGCGTGAGGATAGGGCAGAGTCTCAAAAAGTTTGGCTTTAGGATAACAGCCCTAAGAGCTTCAGAAAGTAACCTAGATTTCTAAACCGGAAACCGGCTTAGTTTTGTCAATGTTAATTTTTTTAACCTAGAGGCATAGAGAGGATCTCTTTATGCTCGGTTCCTTCCTATCGTAAACAAATCTTTAAGTTTTGTAAAGTTTTATGGAGATTAATGTCCTCCAGAGACTCACCCCCTCCGTCAGGTTCCAGCCGGGCGATCGCCAAACCCTTTATCCATCAGGGATTTACAGCGATGTCCCCGGTACGCAAAAATGAGAAACGCGATCGTAGATTTTAAGGAATGATCACCATGGCAGAAATTGAATTAGGCAGTTTTCTCGTTCCCTTGGGGTTATTAGGCTTAGTCGTGCTGGCCGCCATTTTTTTCAGTCGCCAGAAATGACCCAATGGTTTGTGGCTCCCCTCCCTAGAACAAAAAGGGTTAACCTCACCAAAGGCTAACCCGCAAGTTTGGGAACGCGCAGATAGAAAAGAAAAACGTTTTGTTACTGAACCACCAGTTTAACGTTAGCGTTTTGCAAGCCGCGCTGTTTAACTTCCGTTAGGGTTTTATTAACGGCGTATTTTTGATTAATCGAATTAATTAACTCGGTTTGATTATGTTTTTTGGCAACGCCCCAGAGATCCGCGATTAAATCAAAAGAGCCATCGGCATTGCGAGACCAACCGAGATCATACTCGCCATCTAAAACGGCCACTAAATCGGCACGCACGCGCTGACCATTATAGCCCCGCACATCCGCTTCGGTTTTGGTCACGATACCGAGGTCTTGCAAAGAAGCCTTCAGAATTTCAGCATCCGTAATTTTAGTACGAAGGGTGCTAAAGTGAGACATGGTGGATTTCCTCCAAAGAAAAGTAACAACAACAGAACTGAGAGTTGGGAAACGCGCCGCCTCAAAGAAAAACGGCTTTTTTTGAAACCCTAGACCCCTTTGGCCTAGGCATTCCTCCTGCCCGAAGCAAGAGAAAATCTGTTAGAACTCCAATCGCTGATATTCAGCAACGGAGGCAGAAGCAGGTCGGGCCCGTTGTCTGGCCCAGTCCCGTAGTGCAGTGACCTGCTCCATCATTGTCCGCGACAGAGGCAACGTGGATTTGATTGCCGCAATAATGTCCAGTTGGGTAAACTCCCGATCCTGGGCAAAAGCTTCGTACATTGCCGCAATAATCGCCTGTTCAATCTCTGCCCCAGAAAAACCTTCAGAAACTTTGCCCAGCTGGTCGAGGTCAAATCGGGTGGTCTCTGACCGTCGCTTGCCGAGGTGAATTTGAAAAATGGCTTGACGTTCTTC
>JAYKIP010000003.1:0-7851 GCA_035286205.1 Merismopediaceae cyanobacterium | reverse complement strand
CTTGATTAATACAATCGGGACTTTGCACAAAGTTACAAACCCTGGCCCAGAGCCGGGCGCGGGTACCGGAAGGGCCAGCCGAAAAAACAACCCTGGCTCCATCTTCGATTTTGACACCGCAAACGGGGCAGATTTCTATGGGGGGATTAGACATAAGCATTTATTCCTATGACGTAAGATTTCCCGCTAAGATAATCGCTTTTTTTTTCGGTAACCGTAACTTTAGTTACGAAAGGCTACAAATTGCCGTTCTTTAACGGTTTTAAAGTAATCCCACAAAATGTAACGGGCCACGACCACTGATTAACTCAATTAACAGGGCAATAAACCCTAACATGGCAAGACGACCATTCCACACCTCGGCGGCGGTTGTCATGCCCCATTCCCAACGCTCCTGGGGATACATTTTCATGTTTTTCTTGGGACGAGCCACCGTGTCAAAGGTACAAGGGGGTTTATCCAAGGCGGCCGTCACCATATCGCAGAGGGAATTGATAAAACCGGGGTGGGTATTGAGGGCGGGAACTCGTTGAAAATTGCGAATTCCGGCTTCTTCGGCAATTTCGCGGTACTCAATATCAATTTCCTGGAGGGTTTCAATATGCTCCGACACAAAACTGATGGGAACCACTAACAAATCTTCAATGCCCTTTTCCCCTAGCTCGTGTAACGCATCTTCTGTGTAGGGTTTGAGCCATTCCACCGGCCCGACCCGACTTTGATAGGCCAGGGTGTAGTCGTTGGGACGATTCAATGTCCGCATGATTAGCCGCGTACAGGCTTCAATTTCCTGCTGATAGGGATCGCCCGCTTCATCCACATAGCTTTGGGGAACGCCATGGGCACTAAAGAAAATATGGACGCGATCGCTGTTGGGAAATTTAGCTAACTCCTGGGCAATCAAATCCGCCATGGACTGCAAATAGCCGGGATGGTCATACCAGGAAGGAATCAGCGTATAGTCTAGCTGCCGTAAGCTGGGGTCTTGCTTCCACAGTTCTTCCAAAATGCGGAAACTTGAGCCACTGGTGCTAATGGAAAAATGGGGATAGAGCGGTAAAATCACCAGCCGTTGGATGCGATCGCGCTTAATTTGTTCAATCGCCTCTTCCGTAAAGGGATGCCAATACCGCATACCAATATAAATTTGGGCGGGCTTGCCTAGGGCAGTTAAACGGGCTTCGATGGCTTCTCCCTGGGCTTCGGTAATTTGTAAAAGCGGTGAGCCTCCCCCGATCTGCTGGTAATTGGCCTGGGACTTCTTAGCCCGCAAGGTCGAGATTAACCAAGCCAGGGGTTTTTGCAACCAGGGAAACGGTAATCGAATGATTTCGGGATCGGAAAAGAGATTAAATAGGAAGGGACGCACATCTTCCAGCTTTTCTGGCCCCCCTAAATTAAGCAGCAATACTCCAACACGACCCATAGCTTTACCGTTTAATGAGAATGTTTTTCAGAATTCTTTACTAAGTGTAACAATTATCGGTTAAAAAGCGAGGAGCGACAAGCAACTTCCGGTTAAGCGGGCTTCCTTGCCTTCAATCCCTAGAAAATCCGGAGAAAAGTGTATCTATGGCTACGATTCTACGCCGTTGGAGTTACCAATATCCCTGGCTTTACGCGACCATCTCCCAATTTGCGGCTTTGGGAGTCGGGGGAGAAGGGCGGTTTCATCAATTACCATTACAGGATTTAAAGATTGCACCCACCAGTGAAATTTTAGATCTGTGTTGTGGGGGAGGGCAAGCCACCCGATTTTTAGTCCAACAATCCCAGCAGGTCACGGGACTAGATGCGTCCTCGGTGTCGTTACAACGGGCCAGGGCGTTAGTTCCCCAGGCGACCTACGTTCAGGGACTGGCGGAAGATTTACCCTTTGCTGGCGATCGCTTTGATGTGGTGCATACCAGTGTGGCTCTCCATGAGATGACGTTCCCCCAGTTGCAACAAATTTTACGGGAAATTTATCGTGTTTTAAAACCGGGGGGCATTTTTACCTTTATTGATTTGCACCGTCCGCAAAATGGGTTATTTTGGCCGCCCCTAGCTCTGTTTTGTTGGCTGTTTGAAACGGAAACCGCCTGGCAATTCCTAGAGACGGATTTAGGGGCCTTGGTGACCTCGGTGGGTTTGCACATTAACCAAGTGAAATTCTACGCTGGCGGCAGTTTACAGGTGATTCAAAGCCAAAAACCGCATCAATAACGGAATCTATCACCGGAGCAATCCCCCCTTAGATTTCTATCCGTTACAGAGCCAAGGAATTTAACCAAATTGTTCTTCAATCTCTAAATTAAAGAGCATTTTTAAAGACTGTAAACACTGCTTACGGGCTTCAATATCCTGTTGGGCACGGAGTTGTACCATGGGTTCATGGAGAATTTTGTTGACAATCCCCCTGGTCAAGGCTTCAATCACTTCCTGATGTTTTTCGGCAAATTCTGCCCCTAATCTCGACAGGGCTTTTTCTAATTCCTGTTCCCGAATATCTTCCACTTTATTCCGTAGGGAACTGATGGTCGGCACGGTTTCCAGCGATCGCCACCACAATTCAAAGGCTTCCACTTCTTCTTCGAGTAATCCTTCGGCTTCCTGGGCCATTTTGCGACGACTGGCCTGATTTTGAGCCACAACGGCCTTTAAATCATCCACATTATAGGCCGTCACTTGAGGGAGATTCTGCACATCGGCATCCACATTTCGAGGAACGGAAATATCCACTAACATGACCGACTTTTCTGTTTTTAAACTACTACTCAAATTGGCGTAATTTAAAATGGGTTCGGTAGCAGAGGTACTGGTGAAAACAATATCGGACTGAGCGACAATATTAAACATTTCCGGCAATAATGCCAGGGTCAAGGTCGCCTGGGGAAACTGGGCCGCTAATTCTTCGGAGCGCCGGTGGGAACGATTGACAATGGTAATATCCGTTGCGCCTTTGGCCAGCAAATGTTTAACCAACAAACAGGACATTTTCCCCGCCCCAATAATGGCTACCTTTTGCTGAGTTAAATCCACTTTAGTATGAACTAACTCGACGGCGGCTGAACTAATGGAAACGGCCCCAGTGCCAATACTGGTTTCGGTGCGGACTCGTCGCCCGGCGGTAATGGCTTGCTTAAACAGTCGATCCAAGAGACGACCCACTGCCTGATATTTTTGTCCCAGTTTATGGGTATTACGCACCTGGGCGAGAATTTGCCCCTCACCGAGAACGAGACTTTCTAACCCCGCCGCTACCCGCATCAAATGGCGCACCGCATCCTGATGTAAGAGGGTGAACAGATAACGCCGGAGGTGAGAGAGGGGAATATGGCCGATTTCTGCTAAAAACTGGGTAATTTCAATTACGCCTTTTTCGGTTTCCGTGACCACCGCGTAGATTTCTAGCCGGTTACAGGTGCTAATGATGGCCACCTCTTCGATGTGGGGATAGCCGCGCAAATGGTTTAAGGCTTCTTCTAGTTTGGCTTCTTGGATACTGAGTTTTTCACGAATTTCAACAGGGGCTGTTTTATGGCTCAGTCCCACGACGGCAATATTCATGGAGGTTCCTCAAGGATTGATCGCGTTATGTAACGATGGGGTTTAATAAAGTTCTCTAATAGATTGCAATGTAGTCTGAATCGGGCTTGCGGCCAAGGGTCAGTCCCCGGAATCTTGATGAATTTTTGTTAAGAACTTTCAGGTTGACCGGGCGATCGCCGGTGGGGAGGACTAACCCACAAAACCCCGTTCACTGCATTTTATAGACCACCGCATGATCCGATGGGCGATTATCCACCGTTAATAGCTCTTGTTTGCAAAGATTGAGTAAGGTCTCTTTGACCTGTTGGGGAGCCGCTCCCGTAGCCATCACACATTCGGCGATCGTGGCCCCTTCTGATTTTTGACAACACACTTTCAACAGGGCCACATCTAACCGTTCTCCGAGGTTGGTCACCTCCGGGGAAGCCTGGGGTAACGCCTTAAATTTCAGCGCGAAATCCTGTTCCGACATTGCTAATAATCTTGCCCCATCTATTAACCCTAAAATTAAGGGAAAGGGAGTCCAGAAAAACATTAAGTACAGAAACCCAGAAACATTTTTACCTAAGTAAAATTTATGAATGCCCCAGGTTCCCAAGAAGAAGGCCAAACTAGCCGCTATCCAGCGATTCCTCATGGCATGATTCCTCCATGACTTGCCAATCTTCTCTATTTTAACCAAAGGTTAAGGCTTTACCGCGTACCTGGTCATAAAACTGGCCCCGTTCAAAAGCCTTTTCTCCATTGACCCAGGTAATGACCGGCCAACCGGTTAACTGCCACCCTTCAAAAGGATTCCAGCCGCACTTACTTTGCACTTCTTCTCGCAAAACTGGATGATAGGTGTTTAAATCTACCAAAACTAGGTCGGCATCGTAACCCACCTGAATCAAGCCTTTGTTAGGGATTTGATAGCCTTTGGCCACCGCCGTTGACATCCAGTTAACCACCTGAGCGACAGTACAGCGGCCTTGCATGGTCTGGGTTAACATCACGGGTAACGCGGTTTCAACTCCCGGCATTCCCGATGGAGACTGGGGATAGGGTTTGGCTTTTTCGGTGAGGGTGTGGGGCGCGTGGTCGGTGGCAATAAAGTCAATTACGCCATCTAACAGGGCTTGCCATAGGACTTCATTATTTTCCGGCGATCGCAGGGGAGGGTTCATTTGCACAAGGCTCCCTTTTTCGGCGTAGGTGTCGGTATTTAGCAGGAGGTGTTGAGGCGTGACTTCGGCAGTGACCCAGGCGGGTTTATGGGTACGAAGATAGTTCGCTTCGATACCTGTTGAAAGGTGCAAAATGTGCAGTCGCCGTTGATATTTTTCCGAGAGTTTAATGGCTAATTTTGTGGCATTGAGGGCCGCCTCTTCGTCTTGGATTTGGGAGTGGACGGCCACATCGGTCATCCCGGCAAATAATTGGCGGCGTTCGAGGATGCGGGCTTGATCTTCGGCATGGACGGCAATTAAACGGGTTCCTTCGGCAAAAATGGGTTCGATTTCCGCTTCGGTACTGACCAATAAAGCACCATGGGCTGATCCCATAAAAATTTTGATGCCACAGCTAGGGCTGGCCGTTCTCAGATCGGGTAAGTTTTCGGGGGTGGCTCCCATGAAAAAGCCGTAGTTGACCAGGGATTTGGCGGCGGCCCGTTGTAATTTGTCGTCTAATTGGGTTTGGGTGGTGGTCAGGGGGTTAGTATTGGGCATTTCTAAAAAGCTGGTAACGCCTCCCCTGGCGCAGGCCCGACTCGCGGTGGCTAAGTCTTCTTTGTGTTCCAAGCCCGGTTCCCGAAAATGTACCTGGGGGTCAATCACGCCTGGCAACAAGGTTAAGCCCTGAGCGTCTATGATGAGGGTGTCGGCTGTTGCTTCCAAATGGGGGGCGATCGCCTGGATTTTCCCTTCCGAGATCAAGACATCCCCCAGTAATCTTTCCCCCTGGGGTAAAATGATGTCAGCTTGACGGATTAATTGCGGCACCGTAACCATAGGAATCTTCCTCAGTGAGACTAGGTTAATCCTGACATGATTGGTGACGAGACTTGGCAAAATTTAACAATTTTTATATTTTTCTGCCTATGGGACTTTAACCGGTGAATTTTGAAATTCTTGGCCAAATTACTCAAATCGAAATAATCGCTGTTGGCTCATCCATTCGAGACTTACCCCGTTTACGAAAAATCTATGGCTTAGGGAAATGGCGTAAACTCAAAGGTATTGCTCATATTCGCCTAACCAATGGCACAATTCGTTTAGCAGAATTACATTGGTATGAAGCCCATGGCATTGGCAAACGCGAAATCAAACGTAAACGCTATCTTGATTAATGATGACAAGTCTTATGTCTGAGCCAGTTCCCCACTTTGCTGTTTGTATTAATAATCAGGATTATCCTGTGGCTTTGGAACGTCACAAAATTTACCAAGTCGTTCCTGATCCGAGTGCGGAAAAGGATGGGGATTTACGAATTATTGATGAAAGTGGCGAAGATTATCTTTATCCTGCTCGTTATTTTGTGATCATTGAGGTGCCTAAGTTGTTGGAAAAATCCTTGTTGCAAGCAAGTTAATTGCTCCGTTTTTTTGGTTTGTTGACTGATTCGTAAAATTTTCATGGTGATGATTGCCCAGCCCAACTTTTCTGTTTTGACTCCCCAGGATTATCTGGATTGGGAGCAACAACAGCCCCTGCGCTATGAATACCTGAATGGGCAAGTCTTAGCGATGACCGGGGGAACCCTCGCCCACAACGATATAGCAGTGAATCTCACGACGGCTCTTAGAACCTTTCTGCGCGGTAGTGGTTGTAAGGTGAGAATGGCGGATGCCAAGGTACAACTCTCGGAGTCAGGCCCTTATTTTTATCCGGATGTGGTGGTCAGTTGTGATGAGCGGGATAGAATGGCGAAAAATTTTATCCGTTTTCCGGTGGTCATTATTGAAGTTTTGTCGCCCAGCACTACCACTTTTGATCGAGGAGATAAGTTTAAGTTTTATCAGCAATTATCGAGTTTGCAAGAATATATTTTGATAGATTCTGAAAAAATGGCGGTGGATGTCTTTGAGCGGAGTAGTGGGAATCGTTGGGAGTTGCGTCGTTATCCCGAAATTCCTCTAGGGGTTAATGCCCAAGAATCTATTACATTAAATAGTTTAGCTTTTTCCTGTTCATTGGCCTCAATTTATGATGAGGTTTATGGAATTAGTTCCGAGTAACATGGAACACATTCATGGCTTGATTTAATGCTAAGTTTTTGCTCTTAATTATCTTTATTTTTTCTATGACCCAACCCGTCAATCCTGAAACTGTTAAACCCGTTAAGACCGTAAAAGTCCCCCCACCCGAAAATCCCTGGATTGAAACCCTCAAAATGTTTGCTACGGCGGGAGTTTTGGCGATCGGTATTCGTACCTTTGTGGCAGAAGCTCGCTATATTCCCTCGTCTTCTATGGAGCCAACGCTACAGATTAATGACCGCTTGATTGTGGAAAAGGTGAGTTATCATTTCTCAGATCCCCAACGGGGGGATATTGTGGTTTTTAATCCCACTCAAGCCCTCATCGAAAAGAATTTTAAGGATGCCTTTATCAAACGGATTATCGGTTTACCGGGGGATACCATTGAGGTCAAACAGGGTCAGGTTTTGATTAATGGTCAGGTCATGGCCGAAGGCTATATTGCTCAACCCCCGGATTATGAATTTGGGCCGGTTAAAGTTCCAGCGAATCAATATATTGTCCTAGGGGATAATCGCAACAATAGTTATGATTCTCATTTTTGGGGATTCGTGCCAAGAGAAAAGTTGATTGGTCGGGCGTTTGTACGTTTTTGGCCCTTTAATCGGCTTGGAATGTTAACGGAACAATCGGGAGAACAGCCAGGGCAATCCCCCAAGGTTCAACCCGCTAATTAGCCTAAAATTTTAGTAATTGTCTATGACTGCCTATCTCTCTTCGGTTACCGCTCCCTCTCCCTCCAGTAACCCAGGCGATCGCCCGCCCTTAATTCGTTTGGAATCTATTTCTAAAGTTTATGGTACCGGTGAAGCGACGGTTCACGCCCTCTCAAATGTCCATTTAAGTGTTGAACAGGGTTCCTACTGCGCCATTATGGGAGCCTCTGGATCGGGGAAATCCACCATGATGAATATTATTGGCTGTTTGGATCGTCCGACGGCCGGGCGTTATTATCTGGATGGGTTAGATGTTTCGGGCTTAACGGAAGATGAATTGGCGAAAGTCCGCAACCGTAAAATTGGGTTTGTTTTTCAGCAGTTTTATTTACTTTCCCAGTTAACGGCTTTGGAAAATGTGATGTT
>JAYKIP010000002.1:0-3548 GCA_035286205.1 Merismopediaceae cyanobacterium | reverse complement strand
GGGAGACGACGGTTTCAATTCAGGAGGGGGGAGCGGTGTAGGACGAGATTGGGTATGATGAATGGCTAAAATTTCCTGTTTGCGTTCAGGGCGAGGCTTAGTCTGAAAGGAACCATCTCGATTACGGGGGGGGGTATGACTCTGACTAGGGGTATATTTCTCGGCACTTGCTCTAATCCGTTCGGCATCCGATTCGCTAATGGTGCTGCTATGGCTTTTAAAAGCAATATTGAGTTTTTCGCAAATATCTAAGATGTCTTTATTGTCTAAATGCAACTCCTTTGATAAATCGTAAATCCGAACTTTGGCGTTGTTCATCCACTAGCCCCCTAGCTAAAAATTTAATAGGAATGAAATTACAAGTGTTAATCATGGTTAACCCTGAGCGATCAGATCGTGAGGAAAGACAGGGCGATGGGTGGTGTCCTGGTTGAGATAGAGGACAAGGTGGGTAGGTATTGAAGAAGATAGATTAAGTGGGGTATTGAAGAATTGGAGTAATTTTAAAGTTTTTATTCTATCCTAGCGACAAAGCTACCGACAAAACAAGTCACAGGGAAAAATCGCCCCCGCCGCCGGAGAACTATTTCCCTAACTCCCTTAGACGCTCATCGAGTTGGGCATAGAGACCGTCAGGAATAGTTGCTTTTAAGGCCCGTCCTAGGCGATTTTTATGGCGGGCCGCTTTCAAACAACTCGCCTGGGGACACAGGTAAGCCGCTCGCCCCTGTCCCGTATCTAATTGTACCGCCCCGGCGGGATAGAGACGGACAACACGCCAAAACTCGGCTTTGGGTCTGATCTGGCGACAACTAACACAACGGCGTAAGTTTTTTTCCATGGTCTGGGTCTGAGGAGAGCCGCGATCGCCCCCGGTAGAAAACACGGTACATTCTCCCCTAGGGACAATCCCGCAAAAGGCATTAGGCAAATTCTTCCAATTCTACCCGTTCATCCTGGACATCGAAGGCCTCATCTTCCAAGACTTCCTCCTCCTCATCTTCTGCCTCCGCCAAGGCCGCTAAACGAGCTTCCTCCTCGGCCTCCATCCGGGCCCGCTCTTCTTCCCGTTTGGCTTTTTGGGCCGCCACTTCTGCCTCAATTTGCTCCTTGTCCCTGGCGTAGGTAGCGGGATCCTTAATATCAATTTTCCAACCCGTTAAACGAGCCGCTAAACGAACATTCTGGCCCTCCTTGCCGATCGCCAAACTTAACTGGTCTTCCGCGACAATCACCAGGGCATGACGTTCTTCCGCATCAATCAGATGCACCGCATCCACCCGCGCCGGGCTAAGGGAATTACCAATGTAGGTAGCGGGATCGGGTGACCAACGGATCACATCAATTTTTTCCCCCCGCAGTTCATTGACCACCGCCTGGATCCGGGAACCCCTAGCTCCAATACAAGCTCCAACGGGATCCACATCTCGCTCTAGGGTATCCACCGCAATTTTCGTCCGGGGGCCAACGTGACGAGTCGGAGGATTCGCTTCCCTGGAAACCGCCACAATGCGGACAATCTCCTCTTCAATTTCCGGCACTTCAACGGTGAACAATTCCACCACCAAACCGGCGGCGGCCCTAGAGACAATTAACTGCGGCCCCCGGTGGGAACCTTCCCGGACTTTTTTGAGATAAACCTTGAAGGACGCATTGGCGCGGTAGTTATCATTGGGTAACTGTTCCCGTTTCGGTAATTCCGCCTCCACTTCCGGTTGCCCAAAACTACTTTGAACCGCCATGATGATGGATTGCCGTTCAAAGCGCAGAACTCGCCCCAAAAGGACGGTATTTTCCATATCCTGAAATTCTTCCTGGATAATTTTGCGCTGTTGATCCCGCAATTTTTGCAGTAAAACCTGTTTGGTTTGAATCGCCGCCATGCGCCCAAAATCCCGTTGATCCGGGGTCACATCTAGCACCACTTCATCCCCCAAAAGAGCTTCTGGGGCCACTTCTAACACTTCCTTGAGGGAAATTTGATGATCGTTATTCTCAACGGTTTCCACAATCCGTTTGGTGGAAAGGACACGAAAGCCTTCTTCATCGGGGTCTAATTCCACTTCAAAATTCGCAAAATAGTCTTCGGCAAATTGTTGACCAAGGGTTTGGGAACGCCGAAAACGTTCATAGCCTTTTAAAAGGGCTTCGCGCAGGGCTTCTTGCACCGCCACTTTGGGTAAGTTGTGACGTTGGCTAATCTCCTCAATCATGTCTTGAAGACCTGGCAAACTGACTAGCATCGGATTTAGCTCCTTATGGGGTATTTGATTGTAAGTATGGGTAAAGGAATGGGGTTAACGATGGCCATCCAGTTGAACGGTGGTGACCAGGGTTAAGGGAATCTTGATTCCTCGCCCCTTAAGATTGAGCGTGAGGTGATGATCATCCTTGCCTTGCAGACGACCCTGCCATTGCCGTTGTCCCTCAAAGGGTTCTTGGGTGGTGACGACGACCTCAAAGCCTTTAAAGGCTAAGAAATCCCGCTCAGAGGTTAACTGACGAGCAATGCCGGGACTGGATACTTCCAAAACGTAGGCCGTGGGTAGCAGACTCGCATCATCCAGGGCAATGTCTAAGGCCCGACTCATTTTTTCACAGTCCTCTAGGCTGGTGTCCTGTTGGGGATGACGAATATCTATCCGCAGAACCGGGGGACGCTTATTGGTCTGGAAAATGATGTCAACGATTTCTAGGCCTAGACTAGCGGCGATCGGGGTAGCCAGGTCAAAGAGGGAGGGAATAATGGGATGGGTCATCTAGGCAAGGATTGGTTCCCCACCAAAAAGTTAACCGTTAACCCGTCTCTACGGTATGGGCAGGGGGTTAAAGATTTGACTTCCTGGGGAGAGAATTACCAAAAAGTTTCAATCAGGCTTTATCGTAGCAAATCTTGGTCGAATCCTGGGCGAGTTCGGGGCGATCGCCGTTGATTGCCGTTGATTGCCGTTGATTGTCATGGGTCACGGCTGACCTCTGTTTAATTCATGCCCGTCAGATGTCGTAAAATCGTATCTAATTTTTGGTTGATCTCGTGGCGAAAATTATCAAAATCCGATTGAAGATGCTCAAAATCTGATTGAAGATGATCTACTTTATTCTCCAGGCGATCAATCTCCTCATAGACTCGATCAAACCCACGATTTAATTCTCTTCCTGTTACCTGAGTATCTTCTAAACGTTCTACGCGCCGATTCAGACTCCTTAATTGACGCTCTACTTCGTCGTTTCTCTCGTTGGGGGCTGGCATGATCAGAATTTATTCTAGACAGTCTAACCGTCAATATAGCACATCAAATCCTTGAGAAAATTTGCCGGAAAAAGGGCCTAAAGGCAGGCCCCATCCTCACCCAGCAGGGTGATACTCGGCTGATTTATTTGTAGTAATCATTGCTGGCAATTACGCCGATCGCCGCCTCATCTTGATTAATACAATCGGGACTTTGCACAAAGTTACAAACCCTGGCCCAGAGCCGGGCGCGGGTACCGGAAGGGCCAGCCGAAAAAACAACCCTGGCTCCATCTTCGATTTTGACACCGCAAACGGG
>JAYKIP010000001.1:0-7580 GCA_035286205.1 Merismopediaceae cyanobacterium | reverse complement strand
TATGCCAATGCTCTGTTACAGCAAGGAGACATTAAACAAGCTCTTCATCTTTTAGAACAAGCAAATATTCTTAACCCTAATGATATTATTAATCTTACTAGCTATGCCTATGCTTTGATGGTGAATGGGCAACTTCATCAGGCGATTAAAGTATATGATCGAGCTTATCAATTAGATCCTAATGATCACCGTACTGTTAATTACTATATTCAGGCATTAACTCAAATTGGAGATTATGAAAAAGTTATTAGCCTAAAACCAGAGCACTCCTATGCTCGCCTGCAATATGCCAAACAATTAGAAGCCCAGGGGCAATATCAAAAGGCTTTATCCCAACTTTTAGCCATTGACCTAGACTCTCAAAAAAACTATCACGCCAACATTATTCGTCTTCATCTTGGACGTTTATATTATCGCTTGCATCAGCATCATCTCGGAAAACAATATTTTGAGGAGGCGATCGCCAACTCTAGTGAAGATGACAAAGACTCCTCTATTCTCTATGCCGCGAGAAGTTTAATTGCCCTTAATCCTCACAGCGAAGAAGCCGTTGATCTCCTTAAACAAATTGAAGAAAACTCTCTCAAGTATGAAGAAGCCATGAAAGCGATCGCCCTTAATGCTAACCCAGAAACTGCCTATGAACTCTTTTCTGGTCAAGAAGAAACCTTTAAAGATACCGAAATGCTCTATCGTTCCATTTATCACAAAATTGGTAACGAAGTTGCTATTTTAAAAAGTATTGCCCAACGCTTACTGCGAAAAATTGATGGAGAATATCCCCTCGTTCCAGAAATCGTTAAAGATTTAGAGGATCTGCAAGATAGCGTCACTCGTCAAAGAACCACAGAAAAAGCTAAAATTGCCGCCCTGACAACTCACAACTATCCCCAATTAATTGAAATCGTCTCGCAAACGGCTCATAACATTTCCGATGAAGTTAATAATATCTTAGCTACCATCGAATCTAAAACACGCCGTACCCTACGCAAACTAAACTCAGATGACCCCCTTCAAGAACAATTTGCTAAATTACTCTTACAACTAGAACTAACCCAGGCGGCTCTCAATGATTTGAAATCTATTAACGAAGGCATTGCTATCCGTCGTCATCGTTTTCCCGTTAGTAAACTCTTTGAAAAGTGGCAGCCCGAAAATTGGTTAAATACTCCCCGTATCCATAGAGCCAGAATTTTACTCAAAATTGCCAATCCTGACTCAGAATTTGATGGTGATGAAGAAAAAATTAAAAGTATTCTTAACGAACTGATTGAGAATGCTTTGAAACATAATGCCAAACATCCCGATCTTTTAATTCGAGTAATTTCCCGTGATTTGTTGAATCCCCAAGATATTGCCATGCCTACTATTCCCGGCGATCGCCAATATTTGTATATCCAAGTGATTGACAACGGACAAGGTATTCCCCAAGATAAAAAAGAATGGATTTTTCAGCCCCTTAATACTACTTCTCCCGATGACAAAGGCAGTGGATTAGGACTCTTTATTATCCGCAAAACCCTCCAAAAAATGAGAGGTTATATCCGCGAAACAGGAGAACCTGGTAAAGGCACGAGATTCCAAATTTATATTCCTTACCTATCTAGTGATGAATTTTAGCGAGGTCATTTATGCAACGGGAAAATGTTCACTTATTAGTTATTGAAGACACTCCCCGCTTTTTAGACGAATTATTATCTTGGCTCAGGGAAGAATTTGGCTATCGTGAAATTAGCACAGCAACGAATGCCCAGGATGCCGAAGAGAAACTCCAAAATCCTTGCGATGTTATTATTGCTGATATGCGTATGGAACGAGATGATAGCGGTTTTACAATTTTAGATTTTGTAAAACAGAATAATCTCTCGACTGTTGTGATTATTTTGACTGCTAATGATACCGTTGCAGATTGTCGTCGTGCTTTTCGGGAAGGGGCTTGGGATTATATTTCTAAAAATATGAAAGGAAGTCCCTTTGAATCCTTAGACGCTTCTATTCAAGATGCGATCGCCTACTTAAATCGCTGGGGGAATCTTCCCAATCAACAATGGTTAACAGAGAATTTGGCCGCATTAGAAAAAGATTATTGGGGTCAGTGGATTGCCATCGTCAATCAATCCGTTATAGAAGTAGCAGATACAGAAACAGAACTGATTACCCGCTTAGAAGAGCGTAAACTCAGACGCTTTACCACCACCATTAAACAAATAGGGGAATTACGCCCCATTTCTGAATTAATTACCCAGGGAGAAGGCGATCGCCTAGAATTCAAATCAACATTGCAATGGGATATTCGTCAAAATCAAGAAAATGTAAAACTGCAAATGAGTGTCCTCAAAACCATTACCGCTTTCTTGAATAGTGAAGGGGGAATTTTACTGATTGGCGTAGAGGACAATGGCAACTTGTTTGGTTTGGCTAAAGATATTGAATGCTTAAAAAATGGCTCTATTGATAAATTTGAACGCCATCTTGTGCAGTTAATCATTAATCAAATTGGACAGCGTTTTCTCTCCCTGATTAAAATCCGCTTTGCCAACTTCAACGGGATAGACATTTGCGCGGTTTATGTCCAAAAATCTACCGATAAAGCTTTTCTAAAATCCGATAAAGGCATCGAATTTTATATTCGGACAGGAAACTCCAGTCGAGCTTTAACGGTTCCTGACATCTATGACTACTTCTAATACTGTTCTAGTTTAAAGAATAATCACCCTGCCTCATACCAAGTGAGTAGTTCTGTCGGGTTATTTGGTTGGCCAAAACATATCGGTGTGTTGCTCACCGGGCAAGAAGGCCAAGGCGGGGTTATCCGCCCGTTCTTTAAAGATACTGCAATTGCGGAAAAGCTGAAGCGGCTAGGGCTTTGGGATTAGAGGGCAAAGGCAACTTAACAATATTGGCCAATTCTTGCAGTTGATTAATGGCCTCCGCTCCCTCCAATTTCATTAACTCACGGTCATCTCGCATTTCTGTCCAGGTGATCCCATAGTCCGACACCAGAAAACGAATCAGATGGTTATCCCCCAAACTGACCATAAAAGAGGCACTGTTGAGTTGACCCCCACAGGTATAACAGGAGGCAAGATAGCCTCGGTTTTCCAGCACGATCGCCAGGGCCTGTAGATTCATCACTAAATCTCGAACAAAATCACGATGTTGTTGCGCTAATCGGGTAAACACATTGCCTCCAGAAAGAACTCTCATAAATCTTAATACTTTTTTAAGATTTTAGGGGGATTAACTCAGGTAAAGAAACTCACGAGGTAGGATGCGTCTCTCCCTTGCCCTAGGCTATCTCAGAATTTAGACGGGGTTGAGTCGTCCAGGTTACGAAGGAGTCACCCTTTGTTAGGGGATCTTTAAACGACCTCGGCACGATATTCTGGGAATCCGTCACCGTAGAGCGCTTTCTCACCTTTTTCTATCCTGGCGGGGAGAATGGCGTTTGACCTTTCCCTTCCCCCAAGATCGCAAATAACTTAACGATTTGGTAACGCAAATGTTACATTGACGGGGTTTTCCCTGAGAAAATTCAATCCTGGGTCGCTTCAGGTTAGGAAGAAATCAATCCAGGTAGGGAAAGCCGGGTAAGGAGAGTTAAGACAACGCGAGAATTTTCGCCCCCCGGCCCCCAACTTTGGGGGAGAAGTCGGAGGCCATCAATCTAGGTAGGGAGAGTTAAGACCCTTTACGAAGAGGCTTTACTGTTCCAGGTCTGGGCCGCCTCCTCAAGAGCTTGATCAACGGTTTTTTGCTTGAGCATGGCCGCCGCTAGGTTTTCATAAATGGCTTTTTTCAGCACGTTCAAATTTTTCATCGGGGGAATTAACACCTCTGCATCCTTTAACTGTTCGGCACTGACCTGGCGGGCCTGTTGGACGGCGGATTTTTCCTTCGAGGCTTTTAAATCCTCAATATATTGGGCGATCGCCGCCTGGGTGGAGGGTAAGACGTTGGCTTCCTTGGCAAAGGCCAATTGATTATCCGAATTGGTCACAAAGAGAGCATACTTTAAGGCTTCCTGGGGGGACTTCGTCCGGCGAGGAATCGTTAAATTCATCACTGCCACATTCTTTTTGCCCGTTTTTCCCGAAATTTGGGGAGCCGTTGCCGATACCTTGGCGATCGTGGGTGCATTGGTCTCGATATTCTTTAAAAATTCTGCCCCAGACCCTAACAGAGCCGTTTCTCCCGCTTGATATAACTCCATGGCGCGACGATGCCCCTGGGTCAACACTTCCGGCGGTAACAATCCCTGTTGGTAGAGATCCACCCAATACTGAAAGGCCGCTTTACCGGCAGGAGTATTAAACGCGGCTTGGCCCTTATCATCCACTAAAGTCACCCCCATCTGCACGAAACTTTCCAACACTTCCGCCGAGTCACCGGGCGAAAAGGTGATAAAGAAGGCATATTTCCCGGTTTTTTCTTTAACGGTTTTAGCGACCTGGGCCAATTCTTCGTAGGTAGCCGGTGGTTTGCTGATCCCGGCTTTTTTCAATAAATCCTGATTGTAAATGGTGATGCGGGTGGTTAAATACCAGGGCAGACCAAAGGTAGAACCATCAAGGGAATTGGCTTCCCACATCTTCGGGAGATATTGAGCTTGGATGGCGGGATCAACCTGGTCATTCAGGGGTAACCAGGCATTTTTGGCGGCGAGTTGGGAGGCAAAGAGCGGGTTCAGGTTCACCACATCCGGGGCGGTATTGGCGGAAACGGCGGTTAAAATCTTACTTTCCATCGCTTCCCAGGGAATATCTACCCAATTGACTTTGACCCCGGCATTCTCTTTTTCAAAGTTAGCAATCAGTTGATTAAAGAAAGGGGTTCGTTCGGGTTGCAGTTGCATTGTCCAAAACTGAATCGCACCGGCAGAGTTATCCGTATTATTGGTCGAAGGGGCTTGACAGCTAATTAACCAACTTAAAGCGAGTCCACACAGTCCCCACAGGAGCAGTTTTCTCAGTTTTTTGAACATGACCATAGCAAGTCCCCGAATGAACGCATTTTATTATAGAGGTCACTGGTCGGTTCCTTCGTCAAAAATAACGGGTTAGAAGCTGTTGTTAAAAATAACGGGCTAGAAGCCCATCCCCCTGAGATACTCCCCAAAGAATTGAACAAAAAAGGAGCCTAGGCTCCCCCATTAAACAATCCATTCACCTTGATCTAATCCAAATAACCCATTAACGTTAAGGGGTCATCAATTTCGTTAGAGGCCACCGGACGATTCCCCATGACCGAATAGGTTTCACTGATTTTGAGGTGACTGACCGCAATGGGACGATTTCCGGAAACCGTTAAGGTATTGCTCACTTCAATGCCACTGGCGGCGATCGGACGGGAACCTCCTACCGAGGTATAGGTACTCACTACTTTCAGGTGACTAGCTTCAATGGGGCGATTGCTCGGTAAACCCGACGGATGGGTTAACAGTTTGAGTCCCCCGGATTGATTCGACAGGGAAAGAGCCGTCACTTCCTTTTCTTCCTTGGGTTTACGAGGGCGGGCGGTGGGGGTTTTCGCCGTTTCCTTGGCTTCCGTTTCCGAGGGGGCGGGGGTTTCCAACTTTTCCACTGTCATGATGGCTCCTTGGGTTTAGATGATTACTAATAATGACTTTGACAAAGAACAGAAATGCTATTCTGAGCCGTTGTTAAAATTTTCTCTAGGATTAAAGATACCGCTATTATTGGCCTAAAAAAATAGGGATCGCTAATCAGTCCCATTATCCCAGACTATTACCCCTGCTTACCTCTTTCGATGACAAATTCTTTGTTTCGGCTCCAGGCTCCTTTCCAACCCACTGGGGATCAACCGGCAGCGATCGCCGCGTTAGTGGAATCTTTGCGAGCGAAAAACCGTTTTCAAACCCTGTTGGGGGCCACCGGAACCGGCAAAACCTTCACCCTGGCGGCCATGATTGAGCAGATCGGTCGTCCGACCCTAGTACTAGCCCACAATAAAACCCTGGCGGCCCAATTGTGTAATGAACTGCGCCAATTTTTTCCCGAGAATGCGGTGGAATATTTTATTAGTTATTACGACTATTATCAGCCAGAAGCTTATATCCCGGTGACTGATACCTATATTGAAAAAACGGCTTCGATTAATGATGAAATTGATATGCTCCGCCATTCGGCTACCCGTTCCCTCTTTGAACGCCAGGATGTCATTGTGGTGGCTTCTATTAGCTGTATTTATGGCTTAGGAATGCCGGCTGAGTATTTAAAAGCAGCAGTTCCTTTAATTGTCGGTCAAGAAACCGATCTCCGGCAACTGATTCGGTCGTTAGTCAATGTGCAATATACCCGCAATGATTTGGAATTACAACGGGGAAGATTTCGCTTAAAAGGGGATGTGTTAGAAATTGTGCCGGCCTATGAAGATCGAGTGGTGCGGGTGGAATTTTTTGGGGATGAAGTGGAAGCCATTCGCTATCTTGATCCCGTAACGGGGGAAATTCTCTACAGTTTACCCCAGATTAATATCTATCCTGCTCGACATTTTGTGACCCCGGCTGAACAAGTAGAAATGGCTTGTTTACAGATTGAATCAGAATTAAAAGAACAGGTGGAAACCTTAGAAAAGGCCAATAAACTTTTGGAAGCTCAACGGTTAAGTCAACGAACCCGTTACGATTTAGAAATGTTGCGGGAGGTGGGTTATTGCAATGGCGTGGAAAATTACTCTCGCTTTTTGGCCGGTCGTCAAGCGGGGGAACCGCCGGAATGTTTAATTGATTATTTTCCCCAGGATTGGTTATTAGTGATTGATGAATCCCATGTGACGGTTCCCCAATTACGGGGGATGTATAATGGCGATCAAGCTCGGAAAAAGGTGTTAATTGACCATGGTTTTCGGTTACCCAGTGCGGCGGATAATCGTCCCTTAAAATCTGAAGAATTTTGGCAAAAAGTCAATCAGTGTGTATTTGTTTCGGCTACACCAGGGGGTTGGGAATTAGAACAGTCTGGGGAGCAAATTATTGAGCAAATTATTCGACCAACGGGGGTACTAGATCCAGAAATTTTTGTGCGTCCGACCCTGGGACAAGTGGATGATTTATACGGTGAAATTCAAGAGCGGGTCAAGCGGCAGGAACGGGTTTTAATTACGACGTTAACAAAACGCATGGCAGAGGATTTAACCAACTTTTTTAGTGAGCGGGGGATTCGGGTGCAGTATCTCCATTCAGAAATTCAATCTATTCAACGTATTGAAATTTTACAGGATTTACGGGAAGGGAAGTTTGATGTGTTAATTGGGGTCAATTTATTGCGGGAAGGGTTAGATTTACCGGAAGTGTCCCTAGTGGCAATTTTAGATGCGGATAAGGAAGGGTTTTTAAGGGCAGAGCGATCGCTGATTCAAACCATTGGTCGAGCCGCCCGTCATATTCGAGGTCAAGCCATTTTATACGGCGATAAGTTGACGGATAGTATGATAAAAGCGATTGAAGAAACGGAACGACGACGCAAAATTCAACAGGCTTACAATGACAAGCATGGTATTATCCCCCAACCGATTCAACGGCGATCCAGTAATGCCATTTTAAGTTTTTTAGATATTTC